>JAIDVA010000224.1 GCA_029059925.1 Eubacterium sp.
GAGATTGAAAAATTTACTTGTCCAAGCAACCTGATTACAACCTCTGGTCAGGGTGGCGCGGACCAGGAAATAGATGCTCAAGGAATTAACCCTATAGTTGATTTCTAATTAGTTAAAATACAGTTTATGTAAAAGGACAGTCGTTAATTCGACTGTCCTGTTTTCTTGTTTGGATATATTGTTAAAGCAATAATTTATTAATCTCGTTCAAAACCATTTTTTTATTTGCTGACCATATTGGTGCAACAAGGTCCTTTTTTGCTCCGTCACCTGTCAATCTGTGAATTACAATATTTTTTGGTATAATATCAACACATGATTTTATGATATCCAGGTATTCCTCAAGCTCAAGTGTATTGAATTTCCCGTCTCTGTAATCCTTCTCAAGGTCCGTATTTCTGAGCACGTGCAGCAGCTGCAGCTTGATTCCGTTTACATTGCTTTTGCATACATAATCAACTGTCTTAAGGATATCTGCTTTTGACTCATTCGGTAATCCGATTATAATGTGAACAACAATGTTTGTTCCGATTTTCTTTAAATTCTCAACTGCCTTGTCATACACATCAAGTGTATATCCGCGCCGGATGTAGTTGGCACTCTCCTCGTGAACGGTCTGCAAGCCGAGCTCAACAAAAACAGGTTTTATTCTGTTGAGTTCATCAAGCAATTCGAGTACATCATCACCAAGGCAGTCAGGACGTGTCGCAATCGAAAGTGCCACAATATCCTTGTGGTTTATTGCCTCACAGAACTTTTCCCTGAGCACCGAAACAGGTGCATAGGTATTTGTGAATGCCTGAAAATATGCAATATATTTTCCGTTTTTAATCTTTTTAGCAACTCTTTCCTTTCCCTTTTCAATCTGCTGTGTAATGGATAGGGAAGAACTCTCTGCAAAATCACCGCTGCCGCCCTTGGAGCAAAAAATACAGCCCCTTGTATCAAGTGTTCCATCACGGTTAGGGCAGGTAAAGCCTGCATCAAGACTCAGCTTGTAAACCTTTTCTCCAAAGGTGTCACGCAGGTATTTATTCAGACTGTAATATTTCATAAAAGTCCCTCAGACTATTTTTATTTCCGCATACTAATGACGTGATTTTATTTGCATCAAGTTTGTCCTTTTCAAAGGTATATGCCTCTCCGCTGGCCTCAGTCAGTATCAGTGATGCACCTGCCCAGTCCCATGGCCGCAATATCATCTCATAATAAAGATCAGCCTTGCCGCTTGCAACATAGCATATGTCGAGTGCCGCAGAGCCGCCGCGTCTTACTTCGATGGCTTTGTAAAAAATCTTTTCAGTCAGTGCAAAGGTTTTGTGTGCAAGCTCGTGTTCATATGGGCACGTGCCGAATAATACAAGGCTCTTTTCAATGCCACAATTTGATACATGAATTGGCTTGCCGTTTAAAAATGCACCCTTACCTTTTTCTGCATAGAACATATTGTTCAAATCAGGGTCAAGCACAACTCCTATAATCATTTCCTTATCCTTAGCGAGACCAACGCTGATTGCACTGTGCTGAAAGCCTTTGATAAAGTTGGTTGTGCCGTCAATTGGGTCGATAACAAAGCAGTATCCGTCCGTCAGCTCCTTGTTGTCATCACCCTCTTCACCGAGGAACTGACAGTCGGGAATTACTTTTTTCAGCTCTGTGAAGAGGTAATCCTGTATCAGCTTGTCATATTTGGTCACAAGGTTTACTGCCGAGCCTTTGTCCTCTATATCCAAGTCATTGCCTGCAGCTTTGTATATTTCACCTGCTTGTTTTACTATATCCATAATTTGATTCAACATAATATCATCTCCGCCTTGTATTTTAGCACAATAAAGATATGGTTACAACAATTAATATTACAACTTTGTAATGGAAAACGTATATATTATATGATAAAATAAACCCGAGGTGATCGTATGAAAATTTTTATTTTAGATCATGACGATTATATCGGCATCGGTCTGAAATATTAATGTATCTTAAACACATCTCCT
>JAIDVA010000225.1 GCA_029059925.1 Eubacterium sp.
TCTCGTGGGCTCGGATCTCTGTATAAGAGACAGTGAGTATATAGAGGCATATCCAAATAAGGAAACAGCCGATATGTATTATAATTATGTTGGTCCGTTGGAACTATACAAAAAATTTGGATTTGAATTATATACAGAGACAAAATGGAGATTGGTTTTACGAAAAAAATTATAGTATAAAGGGAATTTAATATGACAAAAGACATAGGATATTGCGGCAATCATTGTGAATACTGTTTTTTTACGGAATGTGACGGATGCAAAAGCGATAGTCCAAGCTGTTCTTATGCGAATTTATTTGATGATAAAAAATGCCCTAATGTTACTTGTTGTAAAAGCAAAGGAATTGATGGTTGCTGGCAATGCGATAAAGCAAATAATTGCGATATAGGTTTTTACAGCTCAGGCGAAAACGATGCGAAGGCTTATGCTTTGTACATAAAAAAATATGGTGCTGAAAAGTATACAAACACGATTTTAGAATTAATCAAAACAGGATATAATTATCCGAGAGAATTTAAGGATATCAATGATATTGATAAAATACTAGAAATATTTGAAAATAAAAACACCCACTGTGATAAATAGTTCACAGTGGGTAAAATTTTGTTTGTTGATAAATTAAAGCTCGCTTACATATTTGTTGATTTTATCTGCAATCGGTTTTGCTTCCTCAGCTGTAACAGGGAGGAACGGACTTCTCGGCTGACCGCAGTCGATGCCGAAGCGGAGTGAAATTACCTGCTTTGCAGCACCGTAAAGTGATTTGCAGGTGAGTAAGTCAAAGATACATTCGTTGATTTTATACTGCAGTGCCTTTGCCTCATCAATCTTATTTTCATTAACAAGTTTGTCAAGTGCAACGAAAAGCTCAGGCATACAGCCGTATGTGCCACCGATGCCTGCGTCTGCACCCATCAATCTGCCGCCTACAAACTGCTCGTCAGAGCCGTTGAAGATGATGAAATCATTACCCGCTGCCTGACGGTATCTCTCCATAAGATATACAGGCTCGGCTGAATTTTTAACGCCGATAATTTTTTCGTTCTGAGCAAGCTCGGCAAGCATTGCAGGTGAAAGGTCAAAGCCTGTCAGCTGCGGAATGTTATATATAATAAACGGAACATCAGTTGCTTCAACGATTGATTCCCAGTGAAGCTTTACGCTTGCAGCAGGCAAATGATAATAAACACAAGGTACTGCACTGATTGCATCTGCACCGATACTCTCAGCGTGCTTTGCAAGTTCAATACTCTCTTTAGTTGATGCACAGCCTACATGAACAATTACTGTGAAATCGTCACCGGCAGCCTCTTTAACTGCCTTAGCAACCTGCTTTCTTTCATCCATTGAAAGCAAAAAGCCTTCGCCTGTTGAGCCGCACGCATACACTCCCTTGACACCAAGTGACTTATATACCTTTACAACCTCTTTGATTTTGCCCTCGTCAATATTATCATTCTCATCATAAATTGCATTGAGCGCACAAAAAATACCGCGGAATTTACTTAAATCAGTCATAATTAAATCCTCCTTCGCTCATTGTAGCATACATCATTTTGTTATTCAATAGACAATTGAATTTGTTTGTGATATAATTAAATATGATATATAAAATGAAGGTGATTGTAATGACAAATCAGGAAATACTTGAACAGATTAAGGGCGGACTTATTGTATCCTGTCAGGCACTTGAGACTGAGCCGCTTTATGACAGCTATATTATGTCAAAAATGGCTTGGGCAGCTTATCTCGGCGGTGCTGTAGGCATCCGTGCAAATACAGTTGTTGATATCAAGGCGATTAAGGAAAAGGTTGATTTGCCTGTTATCGGTATCATCAAGCAGGTTTATGATGACAGTGATGTTTATATTACGCCTACTATGAAAGAGGTTGACGCGCTTGTTGAAATCGGCTGTGAAATTATTGCAGTTGACGCTACAGACAGACCTCGTCCGAATGGTGTAAGCTTTGAGGAATTCTTCACAGAGGTAAGAGCGAAATATCCCAATCAGCTCTTTATGGCGGATACAAGCTGCTTTGAAGAGGGCAAAAAGGCTGAGGAGCTTGGTATGGATCTTATCGGCACAACAATGGCTGGCTATACGCCTTATACCAAGGGCACTGCACTTCCTGATTTCAGGCTTATGGAAAGATATGTAACTGAGCTTAATGCACCTGTAATCGCTGAGGGTGGTATCTGGGTGCCTGAGCAGTTAAAGCAGGCAATTGATACAGGTGTTCACGCGGCAGTTGTCGGCACAGCCATCACACGTCCTATGGATATTACAAAGCACTTTATTAATGCAATAAAATAATTTTTGATAGCAAAAGGTTGTCTCATTTAGAGACAACCTTTTTTCTGTTAACGGTACCAAGAAAACGAATCAGGGGGAAGGCATACGCCAATTCCCCCTAATAACCCCCTCTTGATGTTGTGCCGCGCGTACTTGCGCACACAGCGGCACAGGCAACGTTATCTTTACTTTCGTAGGGGCGAACATTGTGCGCCAGCGGGACGTAGGGGATGCCGTCCCCTACATTGGGTGTATATAACGCGGTTCGTAGGGTGTGATGCCCACATCACACCGCGGAACGATGTGGGTATCGTTCCCTCCGATTCTTTATTCAATGCTTACTAATATAAACAATAAGTTAGATTATAGTTTATATTTGCTGATTATACTGTTTACTTCATTCAAATTATTGCATTCGTCATATGTTCTTTTCTTTAATTTTAGGAATAATTATTGTAATCAGTTTTACGATTCCTGTTCCTATTATTACAAAAACATACGAGAAAATCAGGTGGGCAAGTCCATACATTATGCCAACCTCAAATGCATCGTCCATATTCCAGTACAGATAATTTGACGGGAAGAATGAGATTAAAACAATCTAGGGAAAAACAGCTTTGAGCTTAAAGCTGATATTTGTTAGACCAAGCATAAGTGATACAAGCGGTGTGACGATAAATGCCAGACCTAGCAGCAGCCCCATTGCATCGGAAGGACTTGCAC
>JAIDVA010000226.1 GCA_029059925.1 Eubacterium sp.
GTGTTCCGCCTGATGCTGATAATGCTTTGTTTATTATCATAAACAGTATGGACATACTGCCAAGCTGCAGGAGCATTGGTGCTCCGAGCGTTATAATTTCCCAAATCATTTTCGGCTCGATTTTAATTTTGCTGAATTTCTGCACTGAGATTTTTTTAAAGAATATTACACTCATCAGAAAGCTTGTGAAATAGCATATTACCGTAGCAAGAGCCGCACCCTTTACACCCATATCGAGTGCATAGATAAATACTGCATCAAGTGAAATGTTGACAGCAGTTGGTATCAGCCATATCAGCAAAGAGTAAACCATTTTGCCCTCAGCCCTGATAATTGACGAAAAACCGGTTGAAAAAACATTGCCAAGCAGGATTATAGTGAAATATTCCTTGGCATAGGCCATTATGTCATCAGTTGCACCAAACAGCCTGAGTAAGGGTGTTAAAAGGATAAGTCCCAGAATAGTTATCAATATTGATGTTATATAAAAAGTGAGCATTGCACAGGCGGTAACACTGCCTGCTTTTTCATATTCACGTTTGCCTAAAAGCTTTGATACTACTGTAGCTGCTCCTGAGCCTATCGTTTGTGATATTGCGCCTTGTATCATCATGAATGGGAATATAATTGATACTCCGCCCATTGCATTGTCACCAACACCACGGCTTACAAATAAAGTATCAATTATATTATACAATTCGTTAAAGAACAGTGCACAGAAGGTAACAACAGAATATTTTGCAATCAGCTTAGGAAGACTGGCTGTTCCCATTTCATCCGTTTTTTGTAGTGCTTTATCCATTTTTTAGTACTCCGAAGGCTTTTGCATAATAAAATTTACTGCCTGCTATATTTCTCCACCAGCCAAAATGACGCGGTGAATATCGGTAATACTTTTCAACATCCTGAATAAGTGCCATCAATCCCATAGCAAAAGCAAATCTGATTGATGTTTCTCTGCTCAGTTCAACGGGAATATCAGACACCTCATTATAGTATCGGACAGAGCCTTTTTTATCTTCCAATAAACCTATAAGATTTCCAAGGCATATGAAATCAAAAATTCCGTCACCCCAAAAGCTCCTTTCAGGATCTATCCACTGAAATTCAACTTCGTTTTTTTCGTTATAACGGCAAATGACATTTGGATCCCATATATCGTAATTAACCATGCAGCAGGGAACAGTCTTTAAGATACTTTTATATTTTTCAACATATCTTAAAAGTCTTTCACCATTTTTTGATTTTTTGTCCATCTTCTGAGCGTCAAGCAAAAGATTGTTAACCATACTTTTAAGTGCATCATACCAATTATCGTAAAGCTGATTCTGAACATAGCCGAATTCAGAATTTTTTATTTTGTGTATCTGCGCAACCATTTGTGCTGTTTTTTTCTCAATTTCTGTCTTGTCTATTTTGATTTCATTTCTCTGCTTTCCCTCAAGCTTTTCCATAATGAACCAGTCGGATACAATAAGTGTTTTTGAAAAATCCGTGTAATAAACCTCAGGCACTTTAATATCTGTGTTGCTTCTGATGATATCGTACCAGTATACCTCTGTCTGCATCATATCCTTTTCATAAGTCATTACAGGTGTGTTTTTATTTGGTGCAACCTTAAGAACATATTTTTTATCAGCAGTTATTTCATATACCGCATTGAACTCGCCTGCTCCCAGAGGCGCAATTTGGGTTATGCCTTCAATTCCTGCTTTTTTAAACATTTCCTTTATTGTACCATCGCCAAGTAAATATTTTGTTTTGCTTACCATAATGAATCCCCCTTAAATTTCTAATTTTAAAATATATGATTTCAAATAGATTGTCAACTGAATTGAAAAAGTGATAAAAGTAATATAATATTTTCTAAGAAATAAAACAAAAATCTATCGGAAATCTTTACTTCCGATAGATTTAATAGCTTATTCAGTGATTCTTTTCACTACCTTATCTGCCTCATGATATATTTTTTTGATGTCAAGGGTAGGGAATTCACCATTTTCATAAAGTATTTTACCGTTAACCATTGTCATTTTAATGCAATCCTTTGATGCGCTGTATACAAGATTTTTTGTTATATTATGTATCGGCTGCATACTCGGTCTCATTAAATCAATAACAATTAAATCTGCTTTTTTACCGACATCAATGCAGTCACAATCATCAAGCCCCATACATTTTGCCGAGCCGATTGTTGCCATTTTTAGAATTTCGTTAGCATCTGTTGACGCAGCATCCTTAGTTTTGATTTTTTGCAGAACACAGGTCATATACATTTCTCTGAACATATCAAGTGCATTATTAGAGCTTGGACCGTCTGTTCCTATTGCAAGATTTATGCCTTTTTTTATCATCATTTCAACAGGTGCAACACCGGATGCGAGCTTGCAGTTTGAACCACTGTTAATAACTGCATAAACGCCATGCTTTTTATAGATATCCAAATCATCTTCGCAAACCCAGACACTGTGAAAGGCACCGCCGCCATAGTTGAATAATCCGAGTTTTTCAAAAAGCTCTGTCGGTGTTTTGTTATATTGATGTATGCACTCCTGTGTTTCACTCATGGTTTCGCTTGAGTGCATGAATACAGGAGCCTCATATTTTTCAGCAAGCTTTGCAATATCTCTCATAATCTGCTCACTTGTTGTATATTCTGCGTGAAAACCAAGCTGATAAGATATAAGCTCATCATAGTTTTTATATTTATTATAGTATTCTTCTAAAAGTGGCACAGACTCCTTGAAGTTGTTGACAGCACCGCACATTACTGTTCTGAATCCCATGTCAACGCTTGCCTTTGCCATATTTTCCGGGAAATAATACATATCAAAGCATGCAGATATTCCACTTGTAAGGTATTCCAGAAAAGCAATTTTTGACAGCTTGTAAATATCATCACCGGTCAGTAAATCCTCAAGCGGGAAAATTTTATTATATAACCAATCCTGCAGCGGCAAATCGTCGCTGAAGCTCCTGCCAAAGGTCATGGCACTGTGGGTGTGTGCATTCTTAAAGCTTGGCATAAGCAGGTTGCCGTTAAGATCAATTTCTCGCTCAAAAGTAAATTCCGCATGGTCAGCCCTTTCTTTTCCGACATATGATATGCGATTGCCGTCCACCCAGACCTCACCGTTATCTATTATGTCAAAGCCGTTCTTCAGGGTCAGTATTCTGCCGTTATAAAATCTGATCATAGAGTCTCCTTTATTAATTGTATAAATTATTGTTTATATTAGTAAGTGTAGGTCAAACAATCGTAGGGAACGATGCCCACATCGTTCCGTTTGTACGCGTATGTATATTCGGTGCGATGTGGGCATCGCACCCTACGAAAGTGTAGATTGCATGATTTGTAGGGGCGCACAGTGTGCGCCCGCCAACATTATCGTTGTGCCCACGGGCGAACAATGTTCGCCCCTACGATAAACTATAATTTATTTAACATTTCCTTTAAATTCACATCAAACGGTGGATAAACAATTCCTTTATCTGTAATGATTGCGGTAATAAGTGAATTATCTGTCACATCAAATGCTGGGTTAAAGCATTTTGTTTCCTTCAAAGCGGTAGGCTTTTCAAAATACATCTGCTTGATTTCTTCTTTGCTGCGCTCTTCAATTTCGATATCATCACCTGTTTTACAGCTGAAATCAATTGTTGAATAAGGTCCTAAAACATAAAAGGGGATACCATAATATTTTGCAAGCACAGCCACACCGCTTGTACCTATTTTATTTGCTGTGTCGCCATTTGCCGCAACCCTGTCACAGCCGACAAGTACAGCGTTAATCAGCCCTTTTTTCATCACAAGACTTGCCATATTGTCGCAGATTAAGGTTACATCAACACCTGCCTTTTCAAGCTCGTATGAGGTGAGTCTTGCGCCTTGCAGGAGCGGTCTTGTTTCATCGCTGAATACATGAAATTGATAGCCCTTTTCTTTGCCTAAAATCAGCGGTCCCAGGCCTGTTCCGTATTTGCTGGTAGCAAGCTCTCCTGCATTACAGTGTGTGAGAATTCCATCACCGTTTTTTAAAAGTGATAGTCCGTATTCACTGATTTTACGGCACATTTCAATATCCTCATTATGAATTTCAACGGCTTCTTCGATAAGGTTTTTACCGGCTTCAAAAGCATTTACAATTCTCTTGGTTGCCCAGCTGAGATTAACTGCTGTGGGCCTTGATGCGTCAAGATATTTTTTCAGTTCATATATATCGTTATTCTTTGAAAACAATGCCATTGAATAACCTGCAAAAATACCGATTGCAGGTGCACCGCGCACCATCAGTGTTTTTATAGCGGTATATGCCTGTTCTTTATTTTGAATTTCCACCCACTTTTCCTCGTTTGGCAGAAGTGTCTGGTCAAGTATGATTAGTTTATTGTCAATATATTTTAAATTTTCCATATTAAAAATTTCCTATAGATGCTTTTATCAGTTTTTTGAAGTATGGGGCAACTCGTTCTGCGGTTTCAGTGACCTCCTCGCTTGTGATCGGTGTTTTACTTATTCCGCACGCAAGATTCGTAACAAGACTAATGCCGCACACCTCAAAGCTGCAGTGCTTCGCAGCCTGAGCTTCAATAGCTGTGCTCATACCAACGGTATCTGCACCGAGGATTTTTGCCATTCTGATTTCAGCAGGTGTTTCAAAATTCGGTCCGCGAAATTGCAGATATACGCCTTCCTTTGTGTCAATATTCATATCCTTTGCAGTGCTATGTATGATACTGTTAAGCCTCTTTGAATATACCTCGCTCATATCAGGAAAGCGCACTCCGAGTGTATCATCATTTCTGCCGACAAGCGGTGACTCAACAAAGCTTGATATATGGTCATTTATCACCATAAAATCGCCGATATTAAAGTTGCTGTTTATTCCGCCTGAAGCATTTGTAAGAAACAGAATTTGGGCACCCATTTGTTTCATAAGTCTTATTGGGTTTGCTGCCTGCTGTGCACTGTATCCCTCGTACAAATGAACGCGTCCCTGCATAATAACAACATTTTTATCCTCAATTTTACCGAATACAAATCTGCCCTTATGGCTAGGTGCTGTTGATACAGGAAAATCCGGTATATCCTTATAGTCAACCGTGCAGCAAATATCAATTTCGTCTGCAAGCTCACCGAGTCCGCTGCCGAGTACAAGTGCAATTTCAGGTATAAAATCAGTTCTTGTTCTGATAAATTCAATTTGTTTATTTAGCATAATATCACCTGTTTATATTATAAATGCTTTGCTCAATTAAATCAACAAATTACTATTGCAATATTCATATATTTTTGTTATTATTAACAGGTGATATTATCTTTTTGGAGGAAAACTATGAAAAAGATTATTTCTATTATAATGTGTCTTGTTTTAGTTGGCTGTGTTTTTGCAGGCTGTACTAAGCAGGAGGATATGAAATGTGATATCGTGTTGATTACTAACGGCGGTGCAATTAATGATGGTGGATATAATCAAAGTGCATGGGAGGGTATTACTGCTTTTGCAGATGAAAATTCAATGAAGTGCCGTTATTATCAGCCTGTTCTTGATAATGATGAAATTACACCTGAAAATGTTGAAAAGTATGTTGCTCTTTCTGCAGAAAACGGTGCACAGTATATTATTTTACCGGGTGAGGAATTTGCTGTAAGTGCATATGAAATTGCAGCAGCATATCCTGATATTAAGTTTGTTTTGCTTGATGCAATTCCTCATTCAGCAGGTGATATGACAAATCGTTTTGTAAATAATGTTATGAGTGTATCTTTTGATGCTGTGCAGAGCGGCTTTCTTGCAGGGTATATTTCAGTTGTTAACGGAAATACAGAGCTTGGTTATTTTGGTGAATACGGCAGCAAGGATTCTGCAAATTATGGTGCAGGTTTTGTACAGGGGGCTGCTTATGCAGCTGACACTCTCGGTGTTCCGGTCACTATGGATTGGGCAGAATATGATACTGCTCTTCTTGATTATAACTATGATTTTACAATCACTGCATGCTATGACAAAATTGAGAATCAGACAGAAAAAACATTTACCGTCAATGTTGTTGACGGCTTGGGTTCAGGTACATATACCGAGGGCAGTAACGTAACGATTACTGCTAATCCTGCTCCTGAGGGTAAGGTTTTTGATAAGTGGGTAGTCAAAAGCGATACCAGCGGTGTTAAGGACAAAAAGGTAAATATCTCCTCCAAAACAAAAGAATCCATGAATCTTCTTGTAGAAAAGTGTGATTGTACAATAACTGCTACATATAAAGATATTGAGGGTACAAGCTATTTTGTGGATGTTATGACTGCTGATGGCAAAGAGGTAGCAAGAACCTATAATGTAGGTGAAAACGGTGAATGCTGGATAACTGCACCGGCAGCACCGGCAGATATGGTGTTTGATCATTGGGAATTAAGTGCTTCAGTAGCTATTGAGGATGAAAATGCAGCGGCTACTGCTGTTAAGGAAATTAATGAGAATGTTAAGCTCACTCCTGTTTATAAAATAAGCGAAGTACCAACCTTTAACTTAACAGTTGTTACAGGTGAGGGCGGCAACGGCGAATCAACAGGCAGCGGTTCCTATATGAAGGGCGACAATATTACTCTTGTTTCTGCCCCTCCTATGGAGGGCTATATGTTCTCTCATTGGGAAAATGCAGATGCTTATGGTAACAGCACGGGCATAGCAATGGAAAACGAATACAATTACAGCACAACCTTTGAAATGGTTGACAGATATGCTTCAATTTGTGACGCAATGTACAATCATGGTGTGTCTGCAATTTTTACAGGCGGAAATTCAAAGGCTGAAGCAGCTTTCACATCAAAGTGGGATTTTGATTATGATTTGAGCGTAATTGCAGCAGGACAGAATGATAAGAATGCCTATACAACTATAGTAAAGAATTATGGTGAGGCGGTTAAGGATTGTCTTAATAATTATCAGGGTGGTTCTGTTACACTTGCAAACTGTGCGACAGACGGCATCTATGCAACCTTTGTTTCGGATAATGACGATATCAAGGCTCAGTATGACGAAATTTATAAAGCACTTGCTGATGGTAAGATTACTCTTACGCAGGCACAGGGCGGTGCAGGCTATGATTTCTGTAAAATGTATAATGAGCAGAAGCCATCAAAGTGCCTGACACTTGACGGCTGGTTCCTTGAAGGTATTTCATTATCGTAATGCGATACTATAACGGAGTTTTAACCCAAAGGACAATATTGTTCTTTGGGTTATTTTATGTTATAATTTTATTAACAGATAAATCGGAAGTTGAAGGAGGTATAACGTATGGTTATTGATTTTATGGGAGCGGCCTTTCCGTGGATTTTAATGGGTTTATTTGTAGCAATCAGTTGTACTCTTATGAGTAAAAAAGTCAAATAAATTCCAATTTATTGAGCAAATCGTAAATGTAATACTATAGCGAATATGAATTTAGATATACAAAATTCAAATGAAAAACCACGAACAATAAATGTTCGTGGTTTACTTCGTTACGGCATCTTATATAATCTGTCTGTTTTTTATGATTTTATTTACATTTTACTTTTATATTCAAGCAATTCCTTTTCACTAACATAACCGCTGAGTGCACCAACTGCTGTTACTGCCTTTCCGCCTGTTATATTGCCATATTCAATACAGTCCTTAAGCGGATAGTCATAGAAAAGACCATACATAAAGCCTGCAAGAAAGGCATCGCCGGCGCCTGTTGAGTCAACATTTTTGAATTCCTCAACACTTGGGCAAAAGAAATAATCGTCACCGTCGATTCCGATACAGCCATCAGCGTCTACCTTAACAACTATCTTGTCAAAATACTTTTTCAAAGCATATGCGGCATCCTTTTCGTTATCAGTGCCTGTTATTCTGAGTGCCTCTTTTCTGTTTGGTGTATAGAAATCAGCAACACTCAAGTATTCGTCATACTTTTCAAAGCTCATTTCGTCATCCCAGCCTGTATCAAGCACGAGTATTGTGCCTTCTTCCTTTAATTTTTTATATACAGGAAGGAATCCGCCCATCTGCATCATACAGATTTTTGCACCCTTGGCAATGTCATAAAAGGTCTCCATTGCCTTTTCATCAGGCTCAATAGAGCCTTTGCCATAGCTGTAAAAGGTTCTGTCCTTAGGTAGAATGATTGCTGAGGTAATATTAAGCGGTATATCTTCTCCGGTGTAGAGGTTTGTTGGTTCAACACCGTTTTCTATAAACTTTTCCTTTGCAAAATTTGAAAAAATATCATTGCCAAGCTCTGTTGCAATTTTTGTTTCAATGCCGAGCCTGCCCAGATTAATAAGTGTTGCGGGCAATCCGCCTCCGAGCTGTAAGGAAAAATCCTTGCAATATAACTCTTCACCAACACCTGCAAGTCTGTCAAAGCCCTGATATAAAAGGTCAACATTCGTTGCACCTGCACCTGCTATAAATGCCATTACTTTCACCTCAAATATAAATACTGAAAATATGTATATTTTCAAGAAAAAAATCAGCACTATTATATTATAAAAATACAATAAAGTAAATAGGTATATTAAAGATTTTTTTGTTGA
>JAIDVA010000227.1 GCA_029059925.1 Eubacterium sp.
TCAAGGAGTATTAACGATAATTTTTACCGTAATACTCCCTTTTTATTAAGAGGTAAAGCTATGGACAAAATTAATGATTATTTAAAAATTATTGATGATGTAATTGAAAACGGTAAATTCAAGGATAATTGGGAAAGCCTTTCACAGTTTAAAGTTCCGTCCTGGTATCGCGAAGGCAGATTCGGAATTTTCATTCACTGGGGTGTTTTTTCAGTTCCGGCTACACAGTCAGAATGGTATCCGCGTCTTATGTACATAAAGGGACAAAAAAGCAATTTTCATCATTCAAAAACTTATGGAATGAATTTTGAATACCGACAGCTTATTGATTCCTTCAAGCCTGAAAAATTCAATGCCGATGAATGGGCCGATGTCTTCAAAAAGAGCGGTGCAAAATACATTATGCCTGTGGGTGAGCATCATGACGGTATTAAAATGTACGCAAGCGAGCTGAACCGCTGGAATATGCAGGAGCTCAACGGCAGGGACTATATGGCAGAGCTGCATGCTGCCTGCGATAAGGCAGACCTTGGCTTTTTAATCAGCAACCATCGTGCAGAGCATTACTGGTTTTTCAACGGTGCAAGGAAATTTTATCCTAATTCAGAGGTTGCTAAAAATCTTTATCCCGATTTATACGGACCTGCCTTTATGCCAAAAAGCAAAAACATCGACAAAACAGATCAGGAAATATTCCCGACTGAGGAATATGTTAAGGAATGGCTTGCAACAGCCTGCGAAATGATTGACAAAAATAAACCGCTTGCGGTTTATTTCGACTGGTGGATTCATAAGGACGAATTCAGACCTTATCTTAAAAAATTTGTCGCATACTATTACAACCGCGGCATTGAATGGGGCAAGGAGGTTTGCATATTCTACAAATGGGGTGCACTGTTTGACGGCTGCGGCGTGTTTGATGTTGAACGCGGTCAGATAGACGGGGTAGCCCGTGAGCTGTGGCAGAACGATACGGCAATTGCAAAAAATTCATGGGGCTATACCGAGGGCAATCAATTCAAAACACCTGCCGAAATTATCCGCAATATGATTGAGGTATTTTCCAAAAACGGCTGTTATATGCTCAACGTAGGCCCAAAGGCTGACGGTACAATCTGCGATGAAGAAAAAAATGTTCTGCTTGAAATCGGCAAATGGCTTGATATAAACGGCGAAGCAGTATACGGCTCACAGCCGTTCGAGGTTTGCCCGTTTGAGGGCAAAAAGAGCAAAAACGGTTCATTCAAAGAAAGCAAGAAATTTTCCAAGAAGGATTATTGCTTCACTGCCAGACCGGGCAAAATTTATATTTTCCCTATGGGCAAAAACCTGCCCGAGACAATAAAAATAAAAGCTCTTCGCCATTCAAACGAGCAGGGCATAAGATATAAAATAGAGAATATTCATATCCTTGGAGAGCAGCGTCCACTCAGCTATAACCAGAGTGAAAAGGTTCTTGAAATCAATCTTGGTAAAAAATATCAAAATGAAATACCAATGTGTATTTGCATTGAAGTGGAATAATAAACATACAAAAGCCTTGCATAATAACGCAAGGCTTTTAATATTATGACTAAACTGAAAAATCAGTATAAATCTGCTTCTGGCTGCCATCAGGTGAATACTGCCAGAAATCCATATGATTATCATTAATGTAATATGTAAGCGGTGCCGGCTTCGCAATTTCATCAAACGCTTCAACAATCACAAGCTTAATCTTCATTTTTGCAGGGATAACAGATTTAACATATACTACAACCTGCTGACCGACAAACAGATTTTCCTGCGGCTCGGCAAGCCCTGCAAGATTAGGTGCAAGCTCAACAAAAACGCCGTAATCCTCAATACTCCTTACAACACCTGTCACCGTTTCACCGGATGCAAAAGCCTGTGCATTTTCCTCCCAATTACCAAGCAGCTCTTTAAGCGAAAATGTCAGCTTGCTCGGCTCCTTTTTTCTCAGAACAACCTTGATATTCTGACCCTCGGTCAGCCTTTCGTTAGGGTGTCCTATACGCGATACTGACAGCATATCAATGGGAATAAGTGCATTTACACCCGCACCTATATCAATAAAAGCACCGAATTTTTCAAGATGCGTAACACGTGCATCAATAATATCACCCACAACAAGATGATTAAGATATTCATTCATACATCTTTGCTGTACTGCACGGCGGGACAGAATAGCTAAATTATTATCATAAATATCACGCTGAAATCCCATAACAGTAAAGCAAACGCTTTTGTTAACCTTTGATATCAGGGCAATATCACGCACTGAGCCATCATCTATACCGACAGCACCTTCAACTCGCGGAATAATGCCGCGCACTGCGCCCAAATCAACGTGCAGATTATGCTCTCTGTCACAGAGCAGCACCTTAGATTCAAGCACCTCTCCCTGTATCATAGCTTCCTTCAATTCGTCAACAGAATCAAACTGCTTTGATAATTCCTGATTTTTCCCCTCCGGGTAAAATTTCATAACATCACTCTCTTTTTTATTGTAGTTAAGTATATGAAATAAATTCGCGGAGTATGATAAACATATATAAAGATATAAGAGTTGTAAAAAATTTACATCAGTGTTATAATAACCACGTAAAAAAATAATAAATTATTGTTTATTTAAATTACGTCTTTTTCCGTTATGCTGCGTTACTGGTAAAATTTTGCTCGGTCACATATCTGCATATGCTCCCGTCGTCAAAATTTTACCAAAGCCTTGCCTAACGAAAAATTCCATTAATTTAAAGGCGTTTCGGATATCCACAACGTTGTCTTATACTTTTGTAGGGTGCGATGCCTACATCGCACCGCGGAACGATGTAGCATCGTTCCCTACGATTGTTTATCCAACGCTTACTAATATAAACAATAATTTAATAACAATAAAGGAAAATGACTATGTAAAGGAACATCGTTATGCAACTTGAATTAGGCGATATTGTTATAATGAAAAAGCCCCATCCCTGCGGTTCAAAGGAATTTGAAATTACACGTCTCGGCGTTGATTACAAGCTGAAATGCTGTGGCTGCGGACGAGAGGTTATGATTCCCAGAATCAAAGCAGAAAAGAACATAAAGAAAAAAGTAAATAATGATATTAATGAGGATAAAATATGATAGATAAACTTGTAGAAGTAGAAAAAAGATATGAAGAGGTAAATGAGCTTGTGTGCAACCCGGATATCGTATCTGATCAGGAAAAATACACAAAGCTTATGAAAGAGCTCAAGCACCTTACCCCTGTTGTTGAAAAATTCAGAGAATACAAAAAAGCAGAGGAATCCTTTGAAGAATCAAAAATGATGCTTGACGAGGGCGGTATGGATGCCGATTTTGCACAGATGGTTAAAGAGGAATTTGAGCAGAGCAAGGACGATATGGAGCGCATCTCCGAAGAGCTTAAGGTGCTCCTTTTACCACGTGACCCTAACGATGATAAAAACGTAATTATTGAAATCCGCGGCGGTGCAGGCGGTGAAGAGAGTGCACTTTTTGCAGGTGTGCTTTTCCGTATGTACTCTATGTATGCAGAAGCGAAGGGCTTTAAAACAGAGGTGCTCAACGCAAACGAAACAGGTCTTGGCGGATATAAGGAAATCAGCTTTTCCGTTGAGGGTGACGGCGCATATTCCCGTTTTAAATTTGAATCGGGTGTTCACCGTGTTCAGCGTGTGCCCGAAACCGAGAGTCAGGGCAGAATTCATACATCAACAACAACGGTTGCCGTTCTTCCCGAGGCTGAAGAGGTCGATTTTGATATCAACCCGAAGGATTTGCAGATTGATACCTTCCGTTCCTCAGGTGCAGGCGGTCAGCATATCAACAAAACATCATCCGCTATCCGTATAACACATCTGCCGACAGGCACGGTTGTCGAATGTCAGGATGAGCGTTCACAGCATAAAAATAAAGAAAAGGCACTCAAGGTTCTGCGTTCACGTCTTTATGATGCAGAAAAGGCAAAGCACGATGCAGAAATTGCAGGCGAACGTAAAGCACAGGTCGGCACAGGCGACCGAAGTGAGAGAATAAGAACCTATAACTATCCGCAGGGGCGTGTGTCAGACCACAGAATCGGTCTCACCCTCTATAAGCTTGAGCAGTTTTTAAATGGTGACCTTGATGAAATGATTGATGCACTTATCACTGCCGATACAGCCGAAAAGCTCAAAGCACAGGGCGAGGAGTAAATCTTTTTATTTCCCTCGCCAAATCAAACAACCACAGATAAGCAGGAGAATACAATGCAAACTAAAATTTTATCTACAAGTGAATATGACATTGCGCTTGCAGGTGAAATAATTGCAAAGGGCGGTCTTGTTGCATTCCCGACTGAAACCGTATATGGTCTGGGTGCGAATGCACTTGATGATGATGCCGTAAAAAGCATTTATGTTGCAAAAGGCAGACCGAGTGACAATCCGCTGATTGTGCACGTGAGCGACAAGGCGGATATTGCACCGCTTGTGAAGGAAATTACGCCAAAGGCACAGGCACTTATTGATGAATTTTTCCCTGCACCTTTAACAATCATTCTGCCGAAGAGCAAGAAAATCGGTAATGCTGTATCAGGCGGACTTGATACGGTTGCAGTGCGTATGCCGGAAAATGAAACAGCGCGCAGACTGATTAAATCCGCAGGCTGTCCTGTTGCGGCACCGAGTGCAAACACCTCGGGCTTGCCGTCGCCGACAAGGGCAAAATATGTAATTGAGGATATGAGTGGTAAGATTGATGCAATTATTGACGGCGGAGATTGTGAATTCGGTGTTGAATCAACCGTTATCACGCTTGCAACCGAAGTGCCGACCATTCTGCGCCCCGGTGCTGTTACACAGGAAATGATAGAACAGGTTATCGGCAGGGTTGATATTGCACGTGCAGTTTTAGAGGGTATGAAAAATGATGAGGTTGCCGCATCACCGGGTATGAAATACAAGCACTATGCCCCGAAGGCAAGGGTTATGATTGTAGATGCGGACAAAACAGCCTATGAAAATTTTGTCAATTTGCAAAAAGATGCCTTTGCACTCTGCTTTGAGGAAGATAATATAACCATACCCAAGGTTACCTTCGGCAAGGAAAACGATGATTTGTCACAGGCAAAGGAATTATTTGACGCGCTCAGACAGCTTGACGAAATGGGAGCAAAAAAGGTCTATGCAAGAATTCCAAACACAAAAGGTGTAGGAATGGCAGTATACAACAGGCTCATCCGTGCCGCTGCTTTTAACATAATTGATTTGAAAAAGCCGTTTTTCATCGGCCTTACCGGGCAGACAGGCGCAGGCAAGGACTATGTAGGCAGATATTTTGCCAAGCTCGGCTTTCATATTATTAACAGTGACGAAATTGTTAAAAAAATTTATGACAATAATCCTGAACTTTTACAGCAGCTTGCCGAAGAATTTGGGAATGATATATTAGTGAACGGTACTCTTGACAGAAAAAAGCTTGCAATGCTTGCTTTTTCATCAAGAGAGAATACTGACAGGCTCAATAAATTAGTTCATCCGGCGGTCATTTCACTTTGTGAACAAGAGGCAAGGCCTTTGGCTGTTCTGGATGCACCTCAGCTTTTTGAGGCAAATGCACAGTCAAAATGCTACAAAATCATCAGCGTTATCGCACCTTACGGAACAAGGCTGAAACGCATTATGCAGCGTGATAACATCACTAAGGAGCAGGCAGATTTAAGAATAAATGCCCAGCTTGACGAGCAGTATTATATAGATAATTCTGACTTTGTTATTTATAACAACGGCGAGGATATTGAAATACAAATAAGAAAAATAATGGAGGAAATCATATGAGCGAGAAAACAAAGGCACAGGAGCTTAAGGAAAAGCTCTTTTACAAAAAGGAAAACGGCGTTGACTTTATGAGTGACGAAGAGCTTAAGGCCTGCGACGAATTCTGCGAGGGCTACAAAAAATTTCTTTTTGAAAACAAAACAGAAAGAGAATTTGCAAAATCAGCACTTGAGCTTGCAAAGGCAAACGGCTTTGAAGAATTTGATAAATTCGGCGAAGAGCTCAAAGCAGGCGATAAGGTTTATTATTTCAACAGAGGCAAGGCAATTATCCTTTGTGTCAAGGGTACAAGACCGATTAAGGACGGTGTGAGAATCAGTGCTGCACACATTGATTCCCCTCGTCTCGACCTTAAGCAATGCCCTGTTTATGAGGATGGCTCACTCGGCTTTTTCAAAACACACTACTACGGCGGTATCAAAAAATATCAATGGACAGCTATTCCGCTTTCACTTCACGGCAGAATATGCAAAAACGACGGCTCATATGTTGATGTTAAGGTTGGTGAAGACCCTGCCGATCCTAAATTCTGCATTACAGACATTCTTCCTCATCTCGGGGCTGAGCAAATGTCACGCAAGGCAAATGAGATTGTAAAGGGCGAGGAGCTTAATGTTGTTATCGGCTCACGTCCGTTCAAGGATGATAAGGAAAGTGAAAAAATCAAGCTCAACCTGCTTAATATCCTTTATGAAAAGTATGGTATTGTTGAGCGTGACTTTCTTTCAGCCGAGCTTGAGCTTGTCCCAGCTTTCCCTGTAAGTGATATCGGCTTTGACAGAAGCCTTATCGGTGGCTATGGTCACGATGACCGTGTTTGCTCATACCCGGCAATGCAGGCAATTTTTGATATTGACAGCGCACCTGAATACACCGCTGTTACTGTTCTTACAGACAAGGAAGAAACCGGCTCAGACGGCAACACAGGTCTTAACTCAAGCTATCTTAAGTATTTCATTGAAGATCTTGCACGCCTTGAGGGCTGTGAGGGCAGAGATGTGCTTTCAAACTCAAAATGCCTTTCAGCAGATGTTAATGCAGCATTTGATCCTACCTGGCCGACACCGTTTGAAAAGAATAATGCATCTTTCATTAATGAGGGTGTTGTTGTTACAAAGTTCACAGGTGCACGCGGCAAGAGCGGCACAAGTGACGCATCTGCTGAATATGTAAGCTTTGTAAAAAATCTTATGGAATCAAACGGTGTTTTGTGGCAGAGCGGTGAGCTTGGCAAGGTTGACGCAGGCGGCGGCGGAACAGTTGCTATGTATATTGCAAACCTTAACGTTGATGTTATTGACGTTGGTGTGCCTGTACTTTCCATGCACGCACCTTATGAGGTAGTAAGCAAGATTGACACCTATATGGCATACAAGGCATTCAAGGTGTTCTTTACAAAATAAATAAAAACGGGCAATGCCTCCTTTCTGTGAGGAGGCATTCATTTTTATCGACTGAATATATGTACATTTACGCACAAAATAATATTATTTTTGTAAAATGATAATGGTGATACTATGAATAAAATTCTTGTAGTCGGCACAGGCGGGACTATAGCCTGTGTTAAGGGTGACAATATACACCTTGACAATCCGTTTAAAATTCTTGATTATATTGAAAAAAAGGATGTAAGCTTTGAATGTGTGTCACCATTTTCTGTTTTATCTGAAAATATTAACATTGATTTATGGCAAAAGCTGATTGATTATTTAAACACGGTTAATTTTGAAAAATATGCAGGTATTATTATCCTGCATGGCTCAGACACACTTGCCTACACAGGCGCACTGCTCGGCAATATTTTTTATAACAGACGAATTGTACTTGTCGCAGCCGACAAGCCTGTTGAGGATACCTCCTCAAACGCTGTACCTAATTTTGAAAATGCTGTTGATTTTATATGCGACGGAGCCGTTGGTGTTTACATCAGCTTCGACAGGCTTTACAGAGCAGTAAGGACTGTAAGTGCAGATGAAAACGACGAATTCTTCGCAGTCGGAAAACAATCGGATTTTATAAAAAATCCCGCACTGAGCAAAAAAAATATTCTCGTAATTAAGCCGTATGTCGGCATTAATTATGATAATTATAAGCTTGATACAGTTGATGCTGTGCTGCACGCAATGTACCATTCGGCAACTGCGCCTGAAAATGCGCTTGCATTTGCCGACAGGTGTAAAACCAAAAATATACCCTTTTATTTTGTCACATCAAAATCAAGTGCAGAGTATGAAAGCGCCAAGGATTTTGACAGTATAATTTTTAATTCTACGATTGAAAATGCTTTCGCAAGATTATTGCTTTCGGATTAATTCCACAATGCGTAGTCAACTTCCACTCTGCGTTGATAAATTTATAAAGCCACATGTGTTATTCTTATATATATTTGAAGAATCATTAAAGGTGGCATTGAAATGAAAAATTTTTTAAAAGCAATTGCATCAATAATTTTGTCTGCAATATCGGCTTATTCTGTGTACATTTTATTGTTAATGCTTGATGTGGTCAGTTATTATGAACTTACCGAGCATTCTATTGAAAACATCGAATCTGATTTAACAATTATAATTGCATTTATTTTGTTCAACATCATATATGGTTTAATATTCTTTCATCAAAAGAAAAATCGCTGTTGACAAAAGAGCCGGCAAATGATATTATAGAGAAAATTAGATATTCAAACCGATGAGGCGGAGATAAAAATAAGATACGCATTTACAGAGAGCTCCCGATGCTGCAAACGGAGTATTAAACGGCTTATTAAATGGACCGCTGAGGGTACGGTGAAAAGCTTTTGCTGAGTATCCCGTAACGTGATTACCTGCGTCAACGGTCGGGGGTATGACAGTATCCCGCAAAGTGTATGGAGTACCATAAATCAAGGTGGCACCGCGGAATGTAATTTCGTCCTTGATAATACGAAAAATCGTATTATCAGGGACTTTTTATTTTATCCCCTTACAGAATAAACATACAATGACTTTTCTTACAGGAGGAAATATATGCTGTTAACAAAACGATGGCAATACTGAATTACAAATCAAACAAAATTTATTATCAATATTCAAAGCATAATCATCTATATCAGGAGGAAACAAAAATGAATTATAACAATGTTGATTTTGATACCTATTTTAAAAATTATCCGGACAAATCAGGCTTTTTCGGTAAATACGGCGGTTCCTTTATTCCGCCCGAGCTTCAAAACGCAATGAACGAAATTACCGACGCTTATTACTCAATCAGCAAATCTGGAAAATTCATAAGCGAGCTTCGCCGTATACGCAAGGAATTCCAGGGCAGACCAACACCAATTTCACATCTTGAAAGACTGTCCTCCAAGTGCGGAAATGTTCAGCTTTATGTAAAACGTGAGGACCTTAACCATACAGGCGCACACAAGCTCAATCATTGTATGGGTGAAGCCCTGCTTGCAAAATATATGGGCAAGAAAAAAATTATTGCCGAAACAGGAGCAGGTCAGCACGGTGTTGCGCTTGCGACTGCTGCTGCATATTTCGGTCTTGAATGCGACATATATATGGGTGCTGTTGATATCAAAAAGCAGGCTCCGAATGTTGCAAGAATGAAAATTCTTGGTGCAAATGTTGTTGAGGTTACTGACGGTCTGCAAACACTCAAAGAGGCTGTTGACGCTGCATTTATGGCATACAGCAACGAATACAAGGATGCAATCTATTGCATAGGCTCAGTAGTCGGACCTCATCCTTTCCCTATGATGGTACGTGATTTCCAGAGTATCGTCGGAATTGAGGCGAGAGAGCAGTTCCTTGAAATGACAGATGAATTGCCTGATGCAGTTGTTGCCTGTGTCGGCGGCGGTTCAAATGCAATGGGTATCTTTTCAGGATTTCTCAATGACCCTGTTGACATTTATGGTGTCGAGCCTTTGGGCAGAGGTGAAACGCTCGGCGATCATGCCGCAAGCCTTTCATACGGCAGCGAGGGCATTATGCATGGCTTTAACAGCATCATGCTTAAGGACGAGAACGGTGAGCCTGCACCTGTTTATTCCGTTGCAAGCGGTCTGGATTATCCATCATCAGGTCCTGAGCACGCATTTTTGCACGATTTAGGCAGAGTAAAATATGATACTGTTAATGATGATGAAACAATCGATGCTTTCTACACACTTTCAAGACTTGAGGGAATTATCCCTGCAATTGAAAGCTCACATGCAGTTGCATATGCTATGAAGCTTGCAAAGCAAATGGATAAGGGTTCTATTCTTATCAATCTCTCCGGCAGAGGCGATAAGGATATGGATTACATTATCGAAAAATACGGCATCAGATAAAAAATCAAAATTTATAAAACAAAAGGGCACTCGTTAAAAGAGTGCCCTTTTGCTTTGTAAAGAAAGTAAAAAGTTAAGATTTTTATTTCACAGCTGAAATTTTTTATTCAACTATTATTTATAGTTATCGCACAACAACCATTTTATACTCGGCACGTTTTACAATTTCAAAATTGCTGTTATGCTAGCAATTCCCTACATCAATTTCTGCCGATGCCTCAAAGGTTATAACATAGCCTGCATCAACTGCTGCTGTAACCGTAAGGGTGTGTTTGCCGAGTGTGCTTGTATCATAAGTATAAACTGCATTAACCTCGGCA
Source organism: Eubacterium sp. (assembly GCA_029059925.1). GTDB lineage: Bacteria > Bacillota > Clostridia > Oscillospirales > Acutalibacteraceae > Eubacterium_R. Next base: position 10,464 of record JAIDVA010000227.1, read on the forward strand.
AGCATTTCGGGAGTTAACGTCTCTTTATAACCGCTAAAAGGAACAGCAATTATCATACTAACCGTTGTCGGGTCGATTTTTTCATTAAGCTCATAATCCGTCTTTTCAAGCACAAGTGTATATTCGGTATACCACGGATTAAAGCACCAATGGGCATAAAGGTCCATATTATCGGTTACGAGCATATCATCGTCAATCTTTTCACCATAATATTTATCAGTATACCAGCCTGTGAATTTGTAGAGTAGATTTTCAAGTCCGCTCATGTCAGGTGCTTTTGAGCTAATGATTTCGTCGCCTGTTTTAAAGGTTATAACCGAATTGTTTTCCTTGCCGTCATTTGAATGGAAGGTTACAACACAGGTGTCCTCATCCCTTTCCCAATGAGCATAGTAAACAGTCGTGTCGAGAAAATCGACAATGTCGGTTTCTTCAATTTTTTCACCGCCGACAGGCTCAGTATACCAGCCGACAAGTTTGTAACCCACACGTGATGCCTGCGGGAAGCTGCCGAAAGGCTGCATATAACTATATCTATTGGTTAAGCTTACATCACCGCCCTTATTCATCACACCACCATTTGCAGAAAATGTAATTGCTACACTTATCGGTTTCCACTTAGCAATCAGGGTATGGTCTACCGTATATTCCATATCAAGGTACGTATAGTCGTTTATCTGTTCGTTGATATCGTCACGATACCAGCCTGCAAATGTATATCCGTCTCTTGTCGGTGTGGGCAGATTGCCATAGAGATTATCCGAATATATCGTCTTATTTTTTACATCACATTCGCCGCCATTCGGATCAAAGGTAACAACTGCCTTTGTGCGGTACCATACGGCTACAAGATAATCATATCGGTCAAAAATTGTATTTTCATCAACTATAATAT
>JAIDVA010000228.1 GCA_029059925.1 Eubacterium sp.
CGTTTGGAATATAGACCGTTTTCCTGTTATATGTATCAAGAAAGTAGTTTTGCACATTTTTTGAAAGCACAATGATTTCATCAGCATATTTTGCCGCTGTTTTTTCGCCGAATTTTAGAAATTTAGTTGCAAAGCCGCCCCATTTTGATCTTTGCCAGTCAAGACCATGGATTGTTACAATTACTCTTTTTCCAAAAAGCTTAGGCAAAAAGCACATTGCAGCAGGTCCTTCAGCATGAAAATGGACAACATCAAAGTGTGAAAAGCTTGCTTTGATTGCTGCAATCGCACTGTAAACAATTGCATTGAGCTTACTGCTTTGAAATGTGAAAACGGTTTTCAGCCTGATACCGTTATATTCTTTCAAATTTTCAGTGCTTTCAAATTTTTTGCCGGATACGTGGTGACCCTTGCGGTTATATGCAACAACAGTATTTCCTCTTTTTACGAGCTCGGTGGAAATTTTATCAACAACAATTTCAATTCCGCCTTCGCGTGAGGGTATTCTTTTGTGACCAATCATTGCAATTTTCATTTTTATCACCAACGCATTTGACTATGATTATTCTGCACCCTTGTGCGTTAATACGACACCGACTGTTTTGAACAGTATTTCTATATCAAGGAGAATGGACCAATTATCAATATATTGACAATCCAGCTTAACAACCTCTTCAAAGTCCTGAATATCAGATCTGCCGGATACCTGCCAAAGACCTGTAATTCCGGGCTTAAGAGATAATCTTCTTTTATGATGGCTTTCATATTGTTCAAATTCATCAACAGTAGGCGGACGAGTACCGACAAGGCTCATATCACCTTTAAGTACATTCCAGAACTGCGGCAGCTCATCAATACTTGTTTTACGTATGAATTTGCCCACCTTTGTGATTCTGGGGTCGTTGTCCATTTTGAACATAAAGCCGTCCATTTTATTTTGTTCCATAAGAGCCTTTTTTCGTTCCTCCGCATCGGTATACATGGAACGCAGCTTGTATATATTGAATACTCTGCCGTTTTTACCGATACGCTGCTGTTTGAAAATAAGCGGACCCGGGGATTCAAGCAGCAGGGGAATTGCAGTTATAAGGATTATCGGCAGCGATACAATACAGCCAATAAGTCCGCCGATAATATCCATTATTCGTTTAATAAATAATTCTGACTGATTATGAACAGTAGGCGCAAAAACTGCCATGGGGCGTTCTGCTTTGATTTCACATTTAAGGTTGTCAAATTTACTTTCTTTAATTATTTTTTCAAGAGAGGATATATTTACATTAACTGTAATGCCCATATCCTCAAGCTCTTCAACATATTCGGTAATCAAATCTTCATAATCAGGGATGTTTACCGAAGAAAGATTAATATAAACCTCGTCAAGTGCAGAGGTGCGAATCCATCCCATCAGATTATCGACATTTGCAACTACCGGAACTCCGTCAATTTCACTGAGAATATCTGTATCCTCAATATCAATTAGAACATTTCCGTTTTTGCTTGCTTTAGATTTATGCTTTTTGTAAACACCATTTTCAAACGACGCATCAACAAGTGCAACTGCTTTTATATTTTTTGACCAATCGTGTTTGAGGTCTTCTATGAAATCTTCAGCAAGGTCGATTGTTGTGATGACGCCTGTCATTGTAGCGAGCTTGCTTGACGGCATATATTTAAGCAATATTCTTTTAAGCAGGAATCTCCCTATTAATGACAAGATACAATAAGTGAAAAGTGAGCTTATCCAAAGGTATCTGGACTGAATAATGTCATTCTTTGTGAGCAGCAGCAATATTGAAAACAATGCGTATGTAAGAAAGCAGTTTTTTAGTGCTGCTGCTGTCTCCATCGGTTTGCTGCGTTTAGTAAGATTAATTGGTGAGGAAAAACAAAAGAATATTGTTATAAAAGACAGCAGCATTATTATGACATACTCTGTCCAGGCCTCAACGCTATACTTAAGAATTTTAGGAAAAATAACTGTAAAAATGAAATAACCTGTTAAGTTTGATAGAATTAACGCAAGTAAATCTGCTGAAAATTCGAACCATCTTTGCATATTGCTGCGTTTATTCATTTATAACACCTGCTTATTTATATCTGTAGTTATAGCTATAGTCGTAGCTGTAATTGTAGCCGTATTTTGAACGTGAGTAGCTTTTCTTATAGTATGAGGAATATCGTTTGCCTGAAGCATTAGCATCGTTTGCAATAAAGCCTACAATAGGTGCATTAATATGCCTGAGTGAGTTAACAGTCATTTTTACCTCCTGCATATCAGTGGTTTCAAGCTTAACAATTATGATATAGCCTGTTGCCTTGGTTGCAAAAGCGGTTGAGTCTGTAACAAGATTTACAGGCGGTGTGTCAATCAGTACACAGTCGTAATGCGCCTTAACGAATTCCAGCAGTTTGTCCATACGTGAAGAGGATAAAAGCTCTGCCGGATTTGGCGGAATTTTACCTGCTGTAAGCACAGACAGATTTTCAATATCTGTTTTAGTAACTGTAATGCTGTCTGTCAGACCTGCAAGAATTTCCGAAAGACCGTTCTTAACAGGAATGGAGAACAGGCGGTGTACGGTGGGGTTACGCATATCTGCATCAATTAATAAGGTTCTTTTGCCCATCTGAGCAAAGGAAATAGCCATATTGATGGTGTTAATTGATTTGCCGTTATTTGCCGTAGGGCTTGATACAACGAAAATCGGACATTTTTCACCCTGCTGCGTGAAAAGCAGATTGGTTCTGATTGAGTTATAAGCCTCTTTTACAACAAAGGAGGATGCTAACAATGGCTAAGCTTGGATTAAAGAAAAAGAAAAAAGACTCAAAAGCGACTGCTTTTTCAAGAGAAGATCAGAAAAAAATTCTTTGTGCAGATTCTCCATTTGTTGTAAAAGAGGCTTATAACTCAATCAGAACC
>JAIDVA010000229.1 GCA_029059925.1 Eubacterium sp.
AATATCTGGTTTATATAGAAGCTATCAAGGGTCACAGCAAAGCATCTGTTATTGAATACGCATCAGATTTAAGAACATTTTTCAGGTATCTTGCACGTACTAAAGGACTATGAGCTGAGGACACACCTGATGAAAAAATCGATTTATCCCCTATTGATTTAGATTTTATACAAAGAGTAAATTTAACTGATGCATATCAATTTCTTATTTATTGTAAGAATGAACGTAATAACAGTGAGACAACCAGAGCAAGACGTGTCGTATCAATTCGTAGATTCTATGGTTATTTGACAGATGGAATTGCTTTAATTGATAATAATCCTATGAAAAATCTAGATGCACCGAAAACAAAAAAAGCTCTTCCAAAGTATTTAACTCTGGAAGAGGCTGAAAAATTACTCTCAGTAATTGATGGTAAATTTAAAGAACGCGATTATGCTATTGTAACCTTATTTTTAAACTGCGGTATGCGACTTAGTGAGCTTGTGTCAATCGATTATAATGATATAAGAGATGATGGATCCCTTACTATAATCGGTAAGGGCAATAAAGAACGTATTGTATACCTCAATCAAGCCTGCATAAATGCTGTTGTAAATTATATGAGAATTCGTCCCCACGATGGTGTTAAGGACAAAGCATTATTTTTAAGCAACAGAAATCAGCGCATAAGTGCAAAAACTGTTCAGCATATAGTTTACTCAAATCTTGATAAAGCAGGACTTGGAGACCGAGGGTTATCTGTTCACAAGCTCAGACATACAGCTGCTACACTTATGTATCAGCATGGAAATGTAGATTTACTTTTATTAAAAGAGATTCTTGGACATGAAAATTTAGGCACTACTGAAATTTATACGCACATTAACGATGACGCTACAAGAAAAGCGATTGAATCAAATCCGCTTGCAAAAGAAAAAGCTAAATGGTAACAACTGTAAACAGTAGGCTTGTAAGGCAGGCATTGACAAAAGATGTTATGAGAATACACAGGGCTAAAATCAGATATTTCTTTACATAAGGCTTAAGATTTAATTCGTTATGCTCATTAGTATTTTTAGTAATACTGATGAGCTCTTTTGATAATGACGTGCTTTCATTAATTGTGAATGCAATAACTGTAAGAAACAAGGCTGCAAATGGTATTAGCATTATGAGCGAATACCCTATCCCCTTTACCGAATAATTTATAAAAAGATAAGATGCTCTAAGTCCTGTTACTAATCCTATTACAGTGGGTATAATATTGATTATCGGATAACCAATCAAACAAAATCCAAGAAAAACAACAAGTACATATAATGAAAAATAAATACAAAAATTTGATATAAACAAATTTGCGAGTGAATGCTCCTGTGGCCTGAGAAGTTCATTCAGAGTTTCGGTTGCAGATATTTTATAAAAATATGAACCAATAAAAAGACCAAAGGCATAAAACAACGCAGTGTAAATTACTGATTTGTATTCGTAAAAATCAAAATTAAAGACTTTTCCTTCTTCGCCGTTATTATCATCCTTATTCAATTTTTCAAGAGCGGTTAATTCATCCTCCATATTTATCACCTTGACTTTTTACTGGATTTGAATATTGACACAATGAATGCACAAATAATTATTCCGGCGATTTTAATTATTATAAAAACAGCATCTGTTTTATTTATGCAGAAATTAACTATTGTATAAATCAATAACGGCAAAACAGAAATCATCGAAAGCACTAAGTAGTTATTTTTAAATCCTGATAAACTTACAAGTGAAATGATGAATGCACTGATTATACATATAGCTATACCTGCATATTGCAAAACAGCTAAATCAATATCAAACTTCAAAACAACAAATGAGCACAGTGAATTAAGCACCAAAATGCTTAACACGGATGAAATAACTATTTTAACTGCATATTTAACTAAAAGTCCGCCTGCATTGTTAGTTGTGATTTTAGGCATAAAAAATCCCCCCGAATATAATTATTCAGGGGAATATTTATTTAGAACAATATTCAATTAATCTTTGTTCTTAGTTTCGTCAACAACATCCTTTTTCTTAGCCTTTTTAGCCTTTGCAGCCTCACGTGCTGCCTCAACCTCTTTCTGGTGCTGCTCTGCCTTTGTCTTGTTTGTGTTAACTGCCCAACGCTCAATCTTCATCTTATTTCTATCAGAGCCTGTTTCGATAATAATATCGTTTTCACGGATAGTAACAACCTTGCCAATAATACCACCGATAGTAACAATCTCATCACCGATTTCAAGTGAAGAACGCATTTCCTGCTCTTCCTTCTGGCGCTTTTTCTGAGGACGAATCATCATAAAATACATAAGTCCTACAACTGCAACCATCATAACAATTGGCATAATACCGCCGCCTGGTGTATCTCCACCTGCTGCTGACTGAGCCATTAATATAATTGAATTCATAAATTTATTATTTCCTTTCAATGTAATGTAA
>JAIDVA010000023.1 GCA_029059925.1 Eubacterium sp.
TTGAGAAATGCATCGTCAAACGGATAATTCATCACCGAGTCCAGCTCTTCGCCAATTAGATATTTGCTGCGCTGACCATAGGCAAATTTATTTGTGGCATCCTCCCACACTTCGCCAATAATGAGAGCATCTTTATTCTCCTCTTTAACAGCTTTTCTGAGATCATCAAGAAAAATATCAGGCAGCTCATCTGCAACATCAAGCCGCCAGCCGCTAATGCCGCAGCGCAGCCATTTACGCAAAATTCCTTCTTTTCCGCAGATATAATTACGATAATTTTCGTCCTCTTCAATAACCTCTGGCAACAGCTTTATTCCCCACCATGCATGATAGTCATTCGGCCATTCAATGAACTTGTACCAGCTGTAATAGGGGCTTTCCTTGCTGTTGTAAGCACCAAGCGTATTATAATGATTATACAGATTAAAATACTTGCTGTCACAACCTGTATGACTGAACACACCATCAAGAATAATGGATATGCCGTACTTTTCCTTAGCTGTTTTACAGAGTGATTTCAAATCCTGTTCTGTACCGAGCAGACTGTCGATTTTTTCATAATCTGCAGTGTCATATCTATGGTTTGAATGTGCTTCAAAAATCGGATTTAGGTAAATGCAGCTTACGCCCAAATCTGCGATATAAGGCAATTTCTGCTCAATTCCCTTAAGGTCACCGCCAAAATAGTCATTATTCCATATGCCGTTCATCTGCTCCTCGTTCCAATAGGGTGTCTCTCCCCATTTGCGCATTACTCTTGTCTGAGGAACATTATTCTTTTTCATTTTTGAATTATAAAATCTGTCGGGGAAAATCTGATAAATGATACCGCCTTTGAAAAAATCGGGAGTTTTAAAGCATTTATCATACACAGTCTGCTGAAATTCATTGCCCTGTGCAGAGAAATCACCAATTCCCCTGCCGACATTCATAATAAAGCTTTTTCCCCAAGGTGTATCAAGCTCAAAGTGGTAAAAATAAAGTCCGGCAGTAGTAGCAGAAAAGTGAAGTTCCCAATACTCATGACTGTCACCGCACATACCTGCCCAGAACATACCATAATAGGCGGTATCTTCATTTTCTCCGTCCTTGGTGATTGCAAGTGCAGCACCGCTGCAGCGGCAATCCCTTGGTACAATGATACGGAATTTGCACTGTTCATCCGTAGCAATAGCTGAAATGATTGACTTGTATGCTTTATCTCTTGAATTATAAATCAGCATAAATTCCCCTCAACTGCTAATAGACACGGCTCGATTACCGTGTCTATTACAATAATTATATCTATTATTTTGTAGTCTTCTTTGTTGATTTTTTAGCAGCAGTTTTTGTTGCTTTCTTTTCAGTCTTTTTAGGTGCTGCTTTTTCTGCCTTAGGTGCCATTGGGGCACTCTTCTTGACAGTCTTTGGTTTTTCTTCAGCAAAAGCTACAGGTTTTGTGTTCCAGATTGTATTTGCATAATCCATAATTGAACGGTCTGCACTGAATACGCCTGCACCACTGATATTCATAAGTGACATTCTTGCAAAGCGTTCCTTGTCTCTGTAGGCCTCGGCAGAAATCTGCTGTGCCTTCTGATAATCAGCAAAATCAGCAAGTGCCATATACTGGTCAACATTCATAAGTGATGAAACAATTTCACCAAACTGCTTACCGTTTACACCCTGCGAAATGAAATCGATAGCACCCTTAAGCACTGCATTATTATTAAGGTACTGCATTGGGTTATAGCCATCTCTCTTAAGCTGCTCAACCTCAGGTGTATTCATACCGAAAATGAAGATATTATCCTCACCTACAGCATCATAAATCTCAACATTAGCACCGTCCATTGTACCGAGAGTTACAGCACCATTGAGCATAAGCTTCATATTACCTGTGCCTGAAGCCTCAGTACCCGCAAGAGAAATCTGCTCTGAAATATCAGCAGCCGGCATAAGTGCTTCAGCAAGTGATACGCTGTAATCCTCCATAAATACAACCTTGATTCTGCCTTTGATATCAGGATCGTTGTTAATAACCTTTGAAAGCGCATCAATAAGCTCAATAATTTTCTTCGCCATAAAGTAACCGGGAGCAGCCTTTGATGCAAAGATATAGGTTCTCGGCTCAAAATCCATATTCGGATTCGTCTTGAGCATCTGATACTGCGCAATTATATTAAGCACATTGAGCTGCTGTCTCTTATACTCGTGCAGACGCTTAACCTGAACATCAAAAATAGATGTAGGATCAAGCTCAATGCCATTTTTCTTTTTAACAATATCAGCAAAACGTTCCTTGTTAGCAAGCTTGATTGCAGTAATTCTCTCAAGCACCTGCTTATCATCTTTATAATCACGAAGCTTTAACAGCTCATCACTCTTCGTAATAAAGCCATCACCGATAAGCTCTGTAACAAATTCTGTAAGCTGAGGATTTGACTGACAAATCCAGCGTCTGAATGCAATACCATTCGTTACATTCTTGAATTTGTCAGGAGTAATTGTATAGAAATCGTTAAATACGGTATCCTTAAGAATTTCGGAATGGAGAGCAGATACACCATTTACAGAATGTGAACCGGCAACGCAGAGGTTAGCCATTCTGATAACACCGCCGGATACAATTGCCATTCTTTCAACCTTATCTGCATCCTGTGTTACACCCCATACATATGCACGGAAACGGTTATCAATCTCCTTCGTAATCTCATAAATACGAGGAAGCAAACGTCTGTAAAGATCCTCACTCCAGCACTCGAGTGCCTCTTTCATAACAGTGTGATTTGTATAAGCAACTGTTCTTGTAACAATGCTCCATGCTGCATCCCATGTATAACCGCATTCATCAAGCATAATTCTCATAAGCTCGGGAATAGCCAATGTAGGATGCGTGTCATTGATATGAATTGCAACCTTTTCAGGAAGATTATCAAGAGTACCATATGCAGTTAAATGACGCTGTATAATATCCTGAATTGATGCAGAAACAAGGAAATACTGCTGACGAAGTCTGAGTGATTTGCCCTCCTGTGTATTATCAGCAGGATAAAGCACCTTTGAAATAGCCTCTGCCATAGCAGACTGCTCCATAGCCTTGATATATGCACCTGAATTGAAAAGTCCCATATCAAGCTCAGGCTTTTTAGCAGCCCAAAGACGGAGTCTTGAAACACCCTTGCCCTTACCTGAAACATACATATCATAAGGCACTGCAATTACAGTATTGCAGTCTCTTTGCTCAACATGGTGATAATCGCCGTCCCAGCTGTCCTCAATCCAGCCCTCAAATTTAACCTCAACAGCACGCTCATCACGCGGAACAAGCCATACCTGGCCTCCCGGAAGCCAGAAATCAGGCATTTCGGTCTGCCAGCCGTCAACAAGCTTCTGCTTGAATATGCCTGCCTCGTAACAGATTGAATAACCCATTGATCTGAAGCCGTTGGTTGCAAGTCCGTCAAGATAACAGGCAGCAAGTCTGCCGAGACCGCCGTTACCCAAGCCTGCATCAGGCTCCTGATCATAGAGCTTATCAAGCTTAACGTCAAATGACTTGAGAGCCTCATCAAAGGTATCAGTCAAATCTAAATTATAAAGATTGTTTTTCAGTGAACGGCCCATAAGAAATTCCATACAAAGGTAATAAATCTCCTTTGAATCCTGTTCCTTTGCCTCACTGCGAAATTCGCTGTTCATCTGAGAAAGCATTTCGCGGACTATCATAGCAACTGCCTTGTAATACTGCTCGTCAGTTGCTGTTCTGGGATCTACGCCAAAGAAATGGCTAAGTTTATCGCCGATTGCTTTCTTAGCCTGTGAAACAGTCATCTTTTTCATACAAATCCTCCAAATTCTTTTTATATTTTCATTAAATTATTAATCAACTTTGTACATTATATACTAAAAAAGCGTTTTTGGCAATACCAAGTAAATATTTTACTCCGATTTTCCTGTCTTTCTTTTAATAAATTTTGCAAATATGAGATTGAAAAGCTCCGTAATCTGACGCATATTTACTAAAATCATAAGTCCGAACAGCACCGCCTCAACTACATAAAGCACAATACCCGACTTAAGCCACAGCATAAGTGCACTTTGTATAAC
>JAIDVA010000230.1 GCA_029059925.1 Eubacterium sp.
TCTTGTATCTATACAAACACCGTTTATCTCGCAGTCACTGTTAAAAGTTCCTGCACAGGCATTTGCTATTTCACTTAATTTCAATTTGTTCATATTAATCCATGGTGCTGAGAATTTCAGCAACTGCTTCTCTTTCGTCAAAATGAATCGTGCCGGTCGGCAAAATCTGATAGGTTTCGTGCCCCTTGCCGGCGAGAAGAATTATATCATCCTTCTGTGCATTTTTGATTGCATAGGCAATTGCATCTTTACGATTTTCGACAACCTCATAAGGAGTTGTTATGCCCTGCATGCCGACAAGAATATCCTTGATAATTTCAGATGGATTTTCCGAACGCGGATTATCCGATGTAACAATACAAAAATCGGAAAGCTCTGCGGCAATTTTGCCCATTTTAGGTCTTTTGGACTTATCTCTGTCACCGCCGCAGCCAAACAGAGTAACTACTCGGCCTTTGGCAATTTCTCTCAATGAAGAAATTATATTTTCAAGACCATCAGGAGAATGTGCATAGTCAATGATTATTGTGTAATCATGTCCGCCGTTAGGAACAACCTCTATTCTGCCTTTCACACCCTTTGTTTTACCGATTGCATGCAGCACCTCTTTAAAGCTTATTCCGAGTGCAAGCGCACAGCTTGCGGCACAAAGCGAATTGTAAACTGAAAATCTGCCGGGAATGGGGCAGATACATCTGCCTATATTATCACCAACAAGCTCATATTCAACACCATTTGGCTTAAATGATACATTCTTTGCGATATAGCTTGCTGAATTTGTGTTTACTGCATAAGTTATAACCTTATCAAATTCAAGTCCGTCAATGATTTTTAAACCATTTTCATCATCGGCATTTGTTACGGCAATGTCTGAATTTTCAAAAAGAATTCTCTTGGATTCGAAATAGTTTTCCCATGTTTTATGATAATCAAGATGATCCTGCGTAAGATTCGTAAAAGCGCTGAGTGCAAAACGAAGGCCATTCACTCTGCCCTGTGCGAGTGCCTGTGATGATACCTCCATAACACAGTATTCACAGCCGTCTTCAACCATCATTGCAAAAAGCTTTTGAAGCTCATAAGGATCAGGGGTAGTAAATTTTGCAGGGTAAATTTTGTCGCCAATCATATTTTGAACAGTGCCGATTAAACCGACTTTTTTGCCGACAGCCTCTAAAATCTGTTTGATAAGAAAGGTCGTTGTTGTTTTGCCGTTGGTGCCTGTCAGACCAATAAGCTTAAGCTTGTCGGCAGGGTTACCAAAGAAGTTTGCACATATCGGAGAAAAAACTGCCCTTGAATGCTCAACAAGTATCTGATTAGGCAAGCCAAGATCATGTTCAACCACAATTGCAGCAGCACCCTTTTCGAGCATTTCAGCAGCAACACTGTGTCCGTCAAATACTGCTCCCTTAACACACACAAAGAGCGAGCCTTCCTTAACAAGTCTTGAATCCTGTGTTACATCAAGCACATCAATATCCTGATATGCATTTTTAATATCCAGACCCTTTAAGATTTCTGAGAGTTTCATTACCCTATCCCCTTTAGAATTAACATTTAACTGTTTTATGTAAATTTATTTAATCAAGTACACTTTCAGTGTTCTTGAAGGTTACTGTTATTACAGATCCTTGTTCAACCTCGGTGTCTACATCCTCGCTCTGACGGAAAGCAACAACTGTACCACTGTTCATATTATTTCCGCTTACCTCAAGATTAAGATTATTTGTTGATGCAAGGCTCTTAGCTTCATTAACAGTCAAGCCTGTGAAATTAGGAACCTTTGTCATTCTTTTTTCGGAATCATCAGTATAAACATAGATTGTTCCGCCCTTCGGCACTGTTCCGGCACTTGTCGGACACTGTCTTGTAACCTTATCACCATTACCGATAACCGTATACTTCAGACCGTAAAGCTCTATTTCCTGCTTAGCTTCATCGAGTGATTTGCCTGTAACGCTCGGTGCATAGCCTGAAATATTTTCAAGCTCCTTGTCATCATACTTAGGCTCAATACCAAGTACACTCATAGCTTGTTCAGCAACCTCTGCTGCGATTGGTGCACACAAAGCACCACCACCTAAATCCTGATTAGGCTCATCAACAATAATCAGCATGGCGATTTCAGGGTTATCACTCGGTGCAATTGCTGCAAAGGATACGATATACTTATCACCCTCGCCCTCCTTTGATTCACCAAGCTTTGTTGATGTACCTGTTTTACCGCCGACACTATAGCCGGCTACATAACCATTTTTACCCGTGCCGTTATCAACAACACTCTTCATCATTCCTCTGACAGTTTCCGCTGTCTCACTGCAGATAACCTGTCTTACAACATTCGGTTCGGTGGGTTATATGGTTTTGACCTCTGAATAAAGAATTGAAGAAACAAGATAAGGG
>JAIDVA010000231.1 GCA_029059925.1 Eubacterium sp.
GTCTCAAAGTGATTTGTATACTTTAATAGATAATTTTATGAAGTTTAGGGGTACAACCTATATTGATTTCATAAAGTATTATGCCGATGTTCAGCAGTATTGTATGCAGTTTATCGAAAACAATAACGGGAATCAGATAAGTCTCAGCAGATGTGCAGAGCTTTTTGAAATAGATTTATCTGATAAAAGCCTGCACAGAGCACTTGAGGATTGCTTCGCCGAAGCTTACTGCTTTAAAAAAGTATTTGACAGAGAAAAGTTTTCAAAATATATTTGTACCTGTGACAAGGCATTTTTTGAAAGACTTGTGTACAAGCCTTATCATCTTTCGCCTAAGGATGATGTATTTGACATAAAGACAGTTGATTTTGAATGTCCTTTATGTTCAGGTAATGTAATTCCGTTATGGGAATATGATTACGGCAACAAGGCATTTAAGTCGGCAGGTCAATGTGATAAGTGCGGCAAAAAATTTTGGATTTTTGTGAGAGCGAAGAAGACTTATGATGATATAGTGCTGTCAAAAAGACTTGTTCAGATTAATAAAAAGCGTGCAAGACACATAAATTAGTATTAGTAGTCAATATTTATTACAAATGTTTACAATTTACCCCTTTATTTATTTTACGCTTTGTATTATAATGGTCTAAATAATTTATGGAGGTATGAAAATGGCTTCAAATAATTATGATGATTTATTAGAATCATTTATGAACAACTCAGCCAAGGCATATAACGAGGATAAAATCGTTAATGAGGAAAAGGCTGCTGAGAATATTCCTGCGTCTTATAACGTTTCTTCAGCTGATAAAAAGGCTAAAAGGGCTGAGAAGGCAAGAAAAATTGATAAAGAGCTTGCCGACAAGAAAAAGAAAAAAAGAAAGCCTGTAAAGACCATGACACCATCTCAAAAGGCTTTTTCAGCCATTGGCAGGGTTTTACTCGGTATGATTATGATTGTTGGCGTTGTGGGCATTGTCTGTTTTTCAGTAATTGCGATTTACGGCTACAGCGTTGTTTATGGCGATCCTGTCTTTGATTTGACTGAGGAAGCATCCTCTCAGAACCAGACTTCATTTATTTATGGTACAGATGATGATAAGGTTGTAGAAATTACTCGTCTCCACGGCGAGGAAAACCGTATTTGGGTTGATCTTGAGGATATGAGCGAATATTTGCCTGAGGCACTGATTGCAGGCGAGGATAAGCGATTCAGGAGTCATCATGGTGTTGACTGGATCAGAACAATCGGTGTTATGATCAAACCTTCAAACAGCGGACAGGGTGGTTCTACAATTACCCAGCAGGTTATTAAAAACCTTACTGATGACAACAAGGTAACCTATGTCAGAAAATTTAATGAGATTTTAAGAGCTCTTAATCTTGAACGCAATTATAGCAAGGATGAGATTATCGAGGCTTATTTGAATACAATTTACCTTTCAAACGGATGCTATGGCGTAAAAACTGCTGCCGAAGTTTATTTCGGCAAGGAGGTTTCGGACCTTAATGCTGCCGAATGTGCATCTCTTATTGCGATTACAAAATACCCATCACAGAATGACCCTCTTGCCAATCCCGAGAAAAACAGAGAAAGACAGCTTTGGATTCTCGGCGAAATGAACAGTGAGGATAATGGCTTTCTTACAGATGAAGAATATAATGCTGCAAAAAATTATGAAATGATTTTTACCAACAGCGAAAATTATCAGGGCTCACAGCTTAAAGAGGAAACCTCAAGAAAAGACAATGATGAAATTACGGATTATTATGTAGATTTTGTAATTACAACTGTTGAGGAAGATCTTCAGAAAATGGGTTACACAAGTAAGAAGGCACACGATCTTGTTTATGGCGGCGGTCTTAAAATCTATACTGCAATTGATTTTGATGTTCAGGATGCCCTTGAAGATGTATATGAAAACTACAGGCGTATGCCCGATGAAACCGTACAGGGTGCTATGGTTGTTATGGATTATAATGGTCGTGTAATGGGTATTATTGGCGGTACAGGTAAAAACAAGGGTGCTATGCTTCTTAACCGCGCTTCAATGTCCACCCGTCCTCCAGGATCTACAATCAAGCCGATTTCTGTTTATGCTCCTGCACTTGAAAAGAGCAAAACTGATGAAAAGACTAATATTTATTGGTCAACTATTTTGCAGGATAAGCCTTTTATGGTCGTTGAAGGTGAGCCGTGGCCGCATAACCAGGGCGGTGGTTATTCTTCAAACAATTACACCTTGCAGTACGGACTTGCTCAGTCTTTGAATACAATTGCAGGCAGAACAACTGATATGATTGGTGTTGATACCTCATATGAATTCCTCAGCGAGAATTTCCACCTTTCGAGTCTTGATGCAGTCAGAGATGTCGACTATGGTCCTATGGCTATCGGTTCACTTACA
This sequence comes from Eubacterium sp., assembly GCA_029059925.1. GTDB lineage: Bacteria > Bacillota > Clostridia > Oscillospirales > Acutalibacteraceae > Eubacterium_R. The sequence goes on from JAIDVA010000231.1 coordinate 2,409, forward strand.
AATGGTGCAAAGCCTCTTGATATTACAGCTGCATATGTTCCTTTTGGTAATGGCGGCAGTTATTATGAGCCTTACTGTTATTATAAAATTGAGGACAGCAAGGGAAATGTAATTATTGACAAAGACCCTGAAAAGACAAGACAGGATGCTTTGTCAGAGCCTACAGCGTGGGTTATGAACAAGCTGCTGCAGACCGTTATGACACAGGGTACAGGTACCTCATACAAGCTTTCAGGTATCCAGTGCTTTGGTAAAACAGGTACAACAAACGATGATAAGGACCGTTGGTTTGTAGGCGGTACACCAAACTTTGTTGCTGCTGTATGGTATGGCTATGATACTCCAAAAGAAATTCATTACAGTCTTTCAGGCAACCCTGCAGGTACTATTTGGAAAACTGTTATGAGTGAAATTTATGAAACCTATGACAATAAGGGTATTGATTACGATACAAAATTCCCTGAGCCTGACTGTATTGTTCAGAGATCATATTGCCAGTACTGTGGTAAGCTGCGTTCCGGTACAGGCCTTTATGGCTGGTATGATGCCGATAATCTTCCCGGCAGCTGCCAGGGTGGACATGCTGAGGAAACAACTGAGGAAGAAACCAAAGAGGGCGAAACAAAGCCGAATGACGGTAAGACAACATCTGCCGCAAACGGTAATAACACCAAACCTCAGACAACTGCACCTACAGGAACAACTGTTGCACCTGCTGAGTAATTGTTCAGTATAGGCAGTAAATTTTAATAAAATTTAGTGGGCAACCTTGTTTTGAGGCTGCCCATATTTGATAGGTAACAATATATGAAGATTATGTCTGTTGACTATGGTGATGCGAGGACCGGCATTGCTTTTTGTGATAAATTTGAAATGCTTGCTTCCTCCTATTGTGTAATTGAGGAAAGCTATACACCTAAGCTGGTTAATAAAATTATTGATATAGTTAACCATGAAAAGCCTGAAAGGATTGTTATAGGTTTGCCTCGCAATATGGATGGTTCGTATGGCTTTCGTGCCGATAAATGCAGGGAGCTTGGAGAACTTATTTCGCAACAATGTGATATAACTATTGATTACGAGGATGAACGGCTGACTACCGTTATTGCACACGATATTCTTTCCTCGAATAATGTCAGAGGGAAGAAAAGGAAAAATGTTGTAGATGCTGTATCCGCTGTTGTGATTTTACAGGACTATATAGACAAAAGAAAAAAATAGGCATTATTTGCAATTTATCGCCGTATTATAAAACGGTGATTGAGTGAGATTTTTTATTGGTAATTGCGAGTTCAGAATTGAATTTTCTTTCATACTTGTTTTGTGTTTTGCGACAATGCTTGGTGCAAATGAACTTTTATATCTGCTCCTGTTATCCGGATTGCATGAGCTGGGTCATTTAATTGTTTTGGCTGTTTGCGGCGGAAGAGCAGATACATTAACATTTTCGT
>JAIDVA010000232.1 GCA_029059925.1 Eubacterium sp.
TTCGGGTGGAGTCCGTCATATGTATAATCAGCCTTCAAATCGCCGTTACTGTCAGAAAGCTGAGCTGTAAGGTCAAGAAAAGTTACCAAATGCTTATCCGCAAGCTCTTTGAGCATTGCATTTAACTCAGAAATTTTTGTGTTTTTCTTTTTATCATATCTGCGCATCTGTGTATTCACAGGATAAACCGTCTGCAAAATTACATTTGCACCGCTGCATTTTTCAGCAATCATACTTAATATTTTATCAATATTGTTCACAGTATCCTGCATTGGCATTCCATAACCAAAATCATTTGTACCGATAAGCAAAACAATATTTGACGGCTGAATGCTAAGCACATTGCTTTCAAAGCGTTCGAGAAATCTGTCACTCGTGTCACCGCTGATGCCTCGGTTATAAACCGCCTTGCCACTGTTTTTGATATACTCGGCATAAAGCTCGGTATGGTTAAATATTTCTGTTATTGAATCACCTGCAATCACAGTCTGCCCCATTTTGCAATAGTGAGAATTAAGATGTGTATAATTTATCATCTTGTTCCTTTTTTCTGCATTATACGCTGTAGACTTTTTACCAAACAATCCCATGGCATGCTCCCCTCTCCCTTAACAAACAAAAGCACGGACATAAAGTCCGTGCTCTATACTTAATATATTACTGCTCAACAGGATAAACAGAAACCTTTTTTCTGTCCTTACCCATTTTCTCGAACTTAACTGTACCATCGATAAGAGCGAAAAGAGTATCATCCTTACCGATACCTACGTTATTGCCCGGATGAATGTGAGTTCCTCTCTGGCGGTAAAGAATGTTGCCGGCAAGAACGAACTGACCGTCAGCTCTCTTAGCACCGAGACGCTTTGACTCTGAGTCACGGCCGTTCTTAGTAGAACCCATACCTTTCTTATGAGCGAAAAGCTGTAAATCTAACTTAAGCATTGTTACACCTCCGATAAATCACTTTTATGTTTTCAGGATAATCCTTTTCAAGCTCTGTCAAATGGAGCTTTAAACCATTCAGAACATCCTGAGCTGATGCACTGTTCTCAAGAATCATTAGCTTGAGATAACCGTCATCAGACTGAGCGTCAGCATCAAGACCGAGAATCTCCGTAACTGTGTTAGCAGTCATAAGACAAGCACTGGATACGAATGCACAAATAACATCCTCTCCGCTTTCACCGCTGTATGCGTGACCGCTTGCCAGAAATCCGCAAAGACCGTTGATGCCCTTGTAAAATTCTATTTCAATCATTATGCATTGATAGCGGTAATCTCAACCTTTGTATATGGCTGACGATGACCCTTCTTGCGCTTCTCGTCCTTCTTTGGCTTGTAAGTAAATACAGTGATTTTCTTACCCTTGCCATTCTTAAGAACCTTAGCAGAAACAGTTGAGCCTGCACAATCCTTGCCTGCCTTGAAGCTATCATCAGCACCTACTGCAAGAACATTGTCGAAAGTGATTTCTTCCTCAGCCTCTACAGCGAGCTTTTCGATGTAAAGCACATCGCCCTCTGATACCTTGTACTGCTTACCGCCTGTTACAATAACAGCATACATAGTAAATTATCTCCTTATCCAAGTCTCGCTACGATAGGCGTATATATAATGTATATAACTTAAGCCTATAATATGCGGCTTAATGATTATACCATAAAAACAAATATTGTCAAGAGTTATTTAATTATTGTTTAGCGTTGGGTTGAGGTATTATCCATAGGGGCAAACATCGTTCACCCGCAGACACACGTATTATTATAACAGGCGCACACTGTGCGTTCCTACGAACCGCATAATCTACACTTTCGCAGGGTGTGATATGAACTCTTTTGTCACTGCGTGACATTTCCCCTGACAGGGGAATAACATCACACCGAATATATACACGTACAAACGCAACGATGCGGGCATCGTTCCCTACGATTATTTATCCAACGCTTACCAATATAAACTATAATTTATCTATTCATTTTCGGATTATTTGTTCTGCCCAAAATATACTCTATTGAAACATTATAAAAATCGGATAATTTATCAATCGCATTAACTGATATATCCCGGCTTCCTGTTTCATATTGTGAATAAGTACTTTGCTTGACATGCAAATACTCTGCAATCTGTGTTTGCGTAAAATTATTATCCTCTCTTAAATCCTTTAATCTTCTGTAAGTATGTGACATATTATTAATCTCCGTCCCTCTTCAAGTCTATTATTAAAATACTATAGTATTGATATTTTGTCAATATTTGTTGATATAATTGTATTGTAATATTTGACTCAGAGGTACAGAAAGTGTTAAACAACAAGATTAAAGAATTACGTATAGCACACGGACTTAATCAAGTAGAATTAGCTAAAAAACTATCTGTTACGAAGCAAACCGTTTCTAATTGGGAAAATAATAATATACAGCCTTCAGTTGATATGTTGGTAAAAATAGCCGATTGCTTTTCTACAACTACCGACTATCTGTTAGAGAGAAATGAAAATAATATTATAGATGCTGACGGTTTAACTATTACAGAAATCGCACATATTCAACAACTAATTCAAGATTTGAAAAATGCAAAGCAGTAAAGTATAAAGTTTCCTTTTCAAATAATAATAATTGTGATATTAGCATCACGCTGTGACGGATTACACG
>JAIDVA010000233.1 GCA_029059925.1 Eubacterium sp.
GTTCATTGCAATGAGTAAAAAAGGTGCGCAAAATGCAGAATATGTAAGGGCAGGTTCAATTGAGGAATTTGACAGCCTGTGGAATGCAAGTGATAAAAAAATAAAGCTGATTACAATTGCTCCCGAGGCTTTTGACAGCAGAGAATTTATAGAATACGCAGGCAAAAAATGCGCTGTAGCAATCGGTCATTCAGCTGCAAATGCCGATGAATGCAAATATGCTGTAAATAATGGAATCAGACACGCAACACATCTTTTCAATGCTATGACACCTATGACTCACCGGGAGGCAGGCATTGTCGGTACAATGCTTGATGACAACAGAGTAATGTGTGAGCTGATTTGTGACGGCGGTCATATCTGCCCGACAGTTCTCAGAAATGCTTTTGCCATTCTCAGTGAGGACAGAGCCGTTGTTGTGAGCGATTCCATGCGCGGAGCAGGACTTGGCGAGGGTGAATTTGAGCTCGGCGGTCAGCAGGTCTTTGTTGAAAAGGATGGCAAATATGCCGTGCTTGCTGACGGAACAATTGCCGCATCCATCACAAATATTCATATTGAGTTCAAAAATCTTATCCGCTTTGGTATTGATTTTAAAACGGCACTCAAGGCATGCACAATTAACCCTGCTAAGGCTATTAACGAGGATGATAAAATAGGTTCAATCCGAACGGGAAAATGTGCCGATTTTGTTTTCCTTGACAAAAATCTTGATATAAAAGAGGTTTATATTGATGGAATACTCGCTTAATATAGTTTTGATAGAGCCTGAAATCCCGCAGAATACAGGCAATATTGCCCGCACCTGTGCTGCGACAGGAGCAAGGCTTCATCTTGTAGGACCCATGGGCTTTCAGATTACCGATAAGCAGGTTAAAAGAGCCGGACTTGATTATTGGGACAAGCTTGATATTACATATTATGACAGCACAGAGCAATTTTTTGAGCAAAATAAGGGCGGCAAATTTTATTATTTCACCACAAAGGGCGAGCTCACACACTCGGATATGCAATATGAAAATAATGCCTATCTTGTATTCGGAAAGGAAACAAAGGGTCTGCCCGAAGAGCTGTTGAAAGAGAATCATGATACGTGTGTAAGACTGCCGATGCGCGGAATTATCCGCAGTCTTAACCTGTCAAATGCAGTGTGTGTAGGTACATATGAAGTGCTGAGACAGTGGGGATACCCTGCCCTCTCACAGAAAGGGAAGCTGACAAAATTCGATTGGTAAATTATTGTTTATATTAGGATGTTACACACCCTAATAATCCGTTTTTAATTGGGTAAATATTTTATATTTAATTTTATGTACCATTCTTTTGTGTCGCAAAAGAACGGTACCAAGAAAACGAATCAGGGGGAGGCTATGGCGATGCCAAGCCTGACTCCCCCTAATAACCCCCTCTTGATGTTGTGCCGTGCGTACTCGCGCACACAACGGCACAGGAGGCGTTATAACAAAAGAGAGTGCCTTAGAGAATGAGAAATTGCACAGAATTTCGCATTTTGCGAACTTTGCTGTACGATGGTACTGCTTGTGAGCAAAAGGCGAAAAGCACACAAAATATACGTAGGTTCGATACCTGCATATATTTTAGATTGTTCTTACGGGGATTTCGTGAATTCATCTATAATGTTTTTGCGATATATCATTCTTCCGTTTATCTCTATGTGCGGTTATGGGTGATTTATCGTTCTCTAAGATAAACAATAATTTATTTCTTTACTATATTTTAACTTTTTCTTTTCCGGTTTTTATAATTTATTTGATTTAATAATACACAAGGTGACGAAATTGTAAGTTTACATTCACACTTATGTAATAATACACAAATATAATTAAATCAAAACAAAATATGAATTCGGAGCAAAAAATGAACAATCAGCAAACTATACAGGAAATTAAAAGCTTTTCAAAAAGCACAATTAAAATATTATCATTTCTGCTGGTATTCATGCTTCTGCTTGAAGGCATGTCAATAACAGTATTCTCAAAAAAAGCAGCAACGCAATATCAGAACTCTTTTTCAAAATCCTGCAGCTTTACCACAGAACCGAAAAACAGCATTGACATTGCACTTATCGGCAGCAGTGATTTATATTCGGGCTTTGTGCCTGTGGAGCTTTGGGATAATTATGGCTACACAAGCACAGTCATATCAACACCAAAGCAAACCGTTCAGCGTTCCTATACCTTTTTGGAAGAGCTTTTAAAGGTGCAAAATCCAAAGCTTGTTATCATTGAAACCGATATGTTCTATCAGGGGGTACCACTTGAGGATAAAGCACAGATTGAAATTGACAAACCTAAGTGTTTCTCAATCATCTCAAAAGCAAAAAAGATAATCAAGCTTATATCAACATTCCCTATCGGTGAAAATCTCGAAAATCATTTCACGGTTTTTATGTTCCATGATACATGGAAAACACTTAAAACAAATCAACTCAAAAAACTGATTAACAGGGACAGCGAAATCACCTGTGAGCATGGCTACAATTTCAACAAAATTATTTATCCGATAAATGATAATGACCGTATGGCAGCTACAAATGAAACTGAACCGATACCTGATGAAAATGTGCTTTACATTCAAAAAATGCTTGATGAATGCAAAAGCCGCGGTATCAGAGTTATGCTTATAGAAATGCCATCACTTACCTCCTGGAATTATGCCAGATACAATGCTGTAAAACAGCTTGCAGATAATAACAATGTTGAATTTATTGACCTTAATTTAAAAGAAAATTTCAGCACCTCACAAATAAATTGTGACAGTGATTATCGTGACAACGGAAATCACCTTAACTATTATGGAGCAGTTAAGGCAACACATTTTTTCGGCAGCATAATCTATGATAAGCACAGTGATATTCTTACTGACAGAAGAAATGACCGTCAGTTTGCTTATTGGCAGCAAAGCTCCAAGGAATTCAAGAAAAAATACAATATTAAATAATTTAAAGAGAGGATATTTTCCTCTCTTTTTTCATATTATTTTTAGGTGGTACTATGAAAATAAAAGATGTACTTATGCTCATTATTCTGCTGCTTTCGGCAGGAATATTAATCATATTTTCAGCAGATGCAAAGATTGGTGCATCGCAGGGTTTTGCACTTGCACAAAACACAATCATACCCAGCCTCATTCCGCTATTGATCATATTTTTTATAATCATGAAAACGGGCGCAAAGGATGTGCTTGCAAAGGCTTTTGGCTTTATATCCATATATATTTTCAATCTGCCTCAGGTCACACTCCCTGCCATATTTTTTGGTTTGACAGGCGGTTATCCCACAGGGGCACTGCTTACTAATGAGCTGTATATAAAAGGTGAAATTGACGAAAAGCAGGCACAGAGACTGATGCGTTTTAATTTCTGCGGCGGCTGCGGTTTTATCATAACTGCACTTGGTACAGCAACGCTTAACAATACAAAAGCAGGGGCAATACTTTTTTTATCAAACCTGATATCTGCAATAATTATTGGCTTTTTACTGTCTTTCACTGACAAAAGAATTAATAAAGAATACTATTCCTACACGGATTCGGCAAGCTTCGGTGATGCTCTTATCAATTCAACTCAAAATGCTGTAAATGCAGTACTGAATATGACAGCTTATATAATTCTGTTTTCGGCAGTATGCAATATATTCACCATACCGCAAGTCATATCACCATTTATTGAAATCACAAACGGCTTGTGCAGCGGCAGCAAATATCCGCTGACCCAGCTTGGGGCATATTTATCCTTCGGCGGACTGTGTATTCACTGCCAGCTTCTGCCTATTATTTCCAATATAAAAATGAAATATTATGATTTTTTGTTTTTTAGAATATTTGCAGGTCTGCTCTCCTACTGCACAACTAAGCTGCTGCTGATAGTTATTCCAATAGAAATTTCAGTATTTTCAAATGCAAGCATATCGACTATACCTCAGATTTCAAGTGTCAATATGGCACTGTCAATACTCATGATTATAGGCTGCTTTGTAATAATAGCAGATATATCATCAAAGAAAAAATTAATTTAGAAACTCCTGTGACAATAAAAATTAAATATTGACAATCCATTTCACAGTGCTATAATAGTGCCAAGGCAGTTCGTAACCATCCTGCCTGATAAATACCAATAGGTCTTTTATCAATCAAAACTAAGGAGAAGGCATCAGCCTAATTGCGTCCTTAGTGACGCATTTTTTATTTTATGGAAAGATACAGTATAATAAAAGAAAAAAATCCGCGTGAAATTGTACTCTTACGCGGTAAGGGCTGTGCTTACAAACAGTGCAGCTTTTGCGATTATCACACTGACAAATGTGATGATGAGGACAAAAATTTTGAATTAAACAAATCAGTTCTTGAAAAGATAACAGGTGCTTACAGCAATTTAGAGGTTATCAACAGCGGCTCTGTTTTTGAGCTTGATCATAAAACCTCGGAACTAATAAAAAGCATCTGCAAAGAAAAAGAAATCCGAACAATTCATTTTGAAAGTCATTATATCTATAACAATTTAATACCTGCTCTGCGTGAGCTTTACAGCGATTTTAACTTAAAACTGAAATTAGGACTTGAAACCTTTGACTATGATTTCAGAGAAAATATACTGCACAAGGGCATTGCCGAAAAAAATCCCGAGATTATTTCTCAGAATTTTGACGAAGCAAATTTCTTGTTTGGCATCAATGGACAAACTGCCGAATCTATGAATACAGATATTTCTCTCGGTCTGAAATATTTTGAAAGAATCTGCATTAATATCATGTGTGAAAATTCGACAGAGGTTAAACCTGACAAAGCGGTTATAGCTGATTTTATGCAACAGATTTATCCAAAATATAAGGATAATGAGAAAATCGATATTTTAATTAATAATACTGATTTTGGAGTGGGTGACTGATATGATTAATGAATTACTTTTGATTGGCTCTGTTATATTTATATTTGGAGCAGTTCTTTTAGCATATAAATTTTTCGGAAAAACAGGACTTTACTGTGCATCTGCAATAGCAACCGTGCTTGCAAATATTGAGGTAGCCGTGCTTATAAACGCATTCGGAATGGAACAGACACTTGGCAATGTCCTCTTCGCATCAACATTTTTAGTAACAGATATACTGTCTGAATGCGAAGGCAAAAAGGCGGCAAACAAAGCAGTATGGCTTGGCGTATTTTCATCCCTGTTTTTCCTGCTGCTGTCACAAAGCTGGCGCATTTATATTCCAAGCGAAAATGATATGATTCATTCGTCAATACAGGCAGTATTTTCAAACACACCAAGGATGATTGTGGCATCACTTGTTGTGTATGCAATCAGCCAGCTGTTTGACGTATGGCTTTATCATAAATGGTGGGCATTTACTGAAAAGAGGTTCGGTGATAAGCGAAAGTTCCTATGGCTGAGAAATAATGGTTCAACCCTGATCAGTCAGATACTCAATACAGCATTATTCACACTGTTTGCTTTTTGGGGAACATATGATGCCAAAACACTTGTCTCAATCTTCCTTTCAAGCTATGTAATCTATATTTTTACAAGCCTGCTTGATACACCGTGCCTATATCTTGCCAGAAAGATACATGATAAAAAATGGTCAAATAAATTATAGTTTATCGTAGGGGGCGAACAATGTTCGCCCGTGGGCACAACGATAATATTGGCGGGCGCACACTGTGCGCCCCTACGAAAGTAAAGATAACGCTGCCTGTGCCGCTGTGTGCGCGAGTACGCAAGGCCAACATTAAAGAGGGGGTTATTAGGGGGAATTGGCGTATGCCTTCCCCCTGATTCGTTTTCTTGGTACCGTTCTTTTGCGACACAAAAGAATGGTACATAAAATTAAATATAAAATATTTATCGAATTAAAAACGGATTATTAGGGTGTGTAACATCCTA
>JAIDVA010000234.1 GCA_029059925.1 Eubacterium sp.
CAGTTATAGAGATGCTCAATTGTTTCGTTGAGTTCCTGATAATATAGGTCTCTGCCTGCCTTATCCGTTCTGTGGAAGTTTTTATAATTCGTATCATCAAGAGTTATACCGACAAACGGAATTGCGGACACCTCAAGACCATAATTACCGCCGCCGTTCACCATATCCTGCCAAACAAGAATACCGTTAACATCACAGTAATGATACCAGAGGAGAGGCTCAATCTTAATGTGCTTTCTGAGCATATTAAAGCCTGCTTTTTTTGCAAAGAGCACATCCTCCTCCATAGCCTGATTGGCAGGCGGAGTAAGATAACCATCTGAATAATACCCCTGATCAAGAAGACCATTATGAAAATAAGGCTTGTTATTAAGGAACAATCTTAAAATTCCTTTTTCATCAACACCTGTTGAAAACTTACGCATACCAAAATAGGATTTGATGCTCTCACCGCAAGCCTTGAATATCACATTATAAAGAAAAGGTGATTCAGGAGACCATGATTTGAAATCAGGTATTTTCACAATATGCTCGGTTGTATCTGCTATAAGCTCATCACCATCATAGATAAGCACCTCAACATCATCTGTACCAAAATATTCAAACTTAACCTGCTCATTATCATAGTCCGGAGTAATTTTAACACGCTCCAAAAATTCTTCCGGCGTTGATTCAAGCCATACTGACTGCCAGATACCGCTCTGCGGTGAATACCATATGCCGCCGCGTTTCATCTTTTGTTTACCGCGTGAATAGGAACAGGTATCCGTATAATCCTTTACACGAACAACAAGAGTATTCTCTTCACCATCAGCTGATAAATAATCTGTTAATTCGAATTTGAAAGCAGTATAACCGCCTGTATGTGTGCCGATTTCTTTGCCGTTCAAAAATACAGTTGCAATCTGATCAACTGCACCGAAATTTATAAACACTCTTCCCTTGTTAAATCCCTCAGGGAGAGTAAAGCATTTTTTATAAAACAGGGTTTCATCAGGCTTAATCACACGGCTAACTCCTGAAAGCTCACACTCAGGTGAAAACGGAACTGTAATCTGTGCAGTATAGACACTGGGCATATTATCCGTTTTTCTGATAGAATAGTCCCATGTACCGTTAAGGCTTATGTAGCTGTCTCTGACAAACTGCGGTCTTGGATACTCGGATAAAGGATTTTCACGATTAATGTTTCTGCTCCATTTTGTTAATAGCATTTTTATCCCTCAACAATCTTTCCATTATTTATTTGGATGTGCTTATTACAAATCTCAAGTGCTGCCGTTTTATGCGACACTATAATACATGTCACATTATCAAGCTCTTTAAGATTCATCAAAAACTGCTTTTCTGTCTCCTCGTCCAAAGCAGATGTTGCCTCATCAAGCAGGAGTATAGGTGATTTAGCCAGCAGACTTCTCGCAATTGCAAGTCGCTGAATCTGACCTTCCGAAAGTCCCATACCCTTTTCACCGATTACGGTATCAATTCCCTGTGGCAGCTCATCAATAAACTGCTTTGCACAGCTTATCCTTACTGCCTCATCCAGCTCAGCAGAGGTCACATTATCATTAATAAAGGTTAAGTTATCTCTGATTGTACCTGATATTACCATATTACCCTGCGGAACATAAGAAAACAAACGTCTGGTGTTTTTATCAACAGGTATATCACCCTGTGTTGTTTTAAGGTAGATATCTCCGCCTTGTGCATTAAACACACCAAGCAGCAGTTTAAGAAGAGTACTCTTGCCTATACCCGAAATACCCATAATGGCAACAAAATCACCCTTATTTAAGGTAAATGATGTATTATCAAAAATAATATCCCTGTCATACTTAAAGCAGATGTTGCTAAACGAAATTTTTTCAAGAGCAGCATATGTCTTTTCAACATCAAGCTGTTTATCATTAATCTGCAACTCATCTGTAATTTCATCAATTTCCATAAGACGCTCAGCAGATGCAATCATTGAAAAATACTGCGGCATAACATTTGAAAGTGATGCAAACGGTGACTGCACCTGATTAACAAGCTGCAGCATTGCAGTAACAGTACCATAGGTCATAAGATTATTAAGTAATCGCCATGCACCGAAAGCAACAGCAAATACTGTTCCGATATTAAAAACAGCGTTAAGACCTGTGTTGGCAAATATGCTGAAATTACGTCTTTTTATTTTAGCAACAAAATTCTCTTCCTGCAAATCATCTGTCTGTCCCTGAATTTTATCCTCAACCGAAAAAGCTTTTACAACAAGCAGATTTGACACGATTTCCTGGATAAAGGAACGGGTTTTCCCTTCTGTCTCCTGTACTTTTTTATGAAGTGCTTTCAGCTGCTTTCTGAAAAGCTGTGTGACAGAAAAAACCACACATCCGCCGATAAGAAATACGAGTGCAAACACCTTGTCTATAATTACAAGATAGATAAGTGAGCTGATAAGCTTTGTGCCGAAGAATATACTTTGCGGCAGAATAGTTGTAAAACCATTTGTAACAATACCAACATCGTTAAACATTCTGTTTTGCAGCTCGCCGGTATGATATGATGTTACTGTTGAATAATCCTTTTTCATTATCACATCATGCAAATGACGTTTTAATATAATTTCAAGACGGCCCTTACACCGTTCCGAAACACAGCTGCGCGTAATACTCAAGGTCATCTGCAGCAGAACAACGCCCAAAAGTGCAAAAGCAAATTTAACAACATAATTTATATCCTGCATTACGGTCGCGCCGTCAATAACTCTTTTTGAAAAGTTAGCAAACATAACAGAGGTTATGCCATGAACAACATTAACTGCAATAAGAAAAACAAGTGTTGGAATCTGACCTTTGCATATTTTTAAAATCCATTTCAAAACAGCTTTATCGGATTTATTAACTTTTTTCTTTATATCTTCCAAAGCTGATTATTCCCCTTTTTTAAACAAATGCCTTTTAATATATCCAATTCCTCTCGAAATCAAAAGAAGTGCCGGACGAACAGGTAAAAGTGCTACCCAGATTCGTGAATAAATTTTATATGGTACTGATTTTTGCAAATCTATATAATGTTTACCGTTTTTATAAAAGCCGACAAGCACACCGCAAATCATATCATCAGTGACATATTCCTTTCGCAAAAGATTATCACCGACAATAACATAATGGTCATCACATACTTTTACAACCCTGTGCATAATATATTTACCGTCAGAAGTAACATATACAGGCACATCATACTTCTTCAGCCTCGACTTATTTTTAACAACAATAATATTATCTCTTTGCTGATGAATAAGCGGCTGCATAGAGGAGCCCATTGTAAGCCCTGTATAGGTCCCTGTTCTGTCTAGTATTTCTTTTATTGATTCAAAATCATTCATAAATCCTGCTCCATATAAGGAATAAAAACATATAAATGCAAGCTATTCCCTTATTATATTAATTATAACAGATTTAAATATTATATGCAACAGCGAGAATTGATACCCATTTATATCGCATTTGACAAAGCAATGCAATATATGTTAGAATGATATGCAATAGGTAGCAAAAAAGGCGAGACTGTTGCAAGGTCTCGTCTTTTTTTGCGGCGGAATTAAAGGAGAATTCAAATGGATTACGATTTGATAATTGTAGGCTCAGGACCTGCAGGTATTTTCACAGCACTTGAACTCATCAGACACAAATCAAACAAGAAAATACTTTTGATTGAAAAAGGCAAGCCTGTCGAAAAAAGGCACTGCCCTAAAGACCAAACCGGTCAATGCGTTAACTGCAAGCCAAGCTGTGCAATAACAACAGGTTTCTCGGGTGCAGGAGCTTTCTCCGATGGCAAGCTGAGTCTCAGCTACGAGGTTGGCGGTGATTTGCCGGATCTTATCGGCAGTGATTTTGCACAGGAACTTATTGACTACACAGATAAAGTTTATCTTGAATTCGGTGCAGACACCAAGGTTGAGGGTGTGTACACAGGTGATGCAATAAAGGAAATCAGAAAAAATGCTATCAAGGCGGGATTGAAACTTGTGGACTGCCCTATCCGTCATTTAGGAACTGAAAAGGCACAGGAGCTTTATTACAGAATACAGACCTATCTTGCAGATAACGGTGTTGACATGATGTTTTCAACCGAATGCAAAAACATCATAATTGATGACAAAGCATGCAAGGGTGTAATCATTGATTATAACGGCACTGACAGAAAAATCACGGCAGAAGAAATTGTTATTGCAACAGGAAGACGAGGCGCCGACTGGCTTGAAAAACTGTGCGCCGAACATCATATTGCACATAAGCCCGGTACTGTTGATATCGGTGTTCGTGTTGAATGCCGAAATGAGGTTATGGAAAAGGTTAATGAAACACTCTATGAATCAAAGCTTATCGGTTATCCTAAGCCCTGGAAAAATAAGGTGCGTACCTTCTGTCAGAACCCCGGTGGTTTTGTCGCACAGGAAAATTATGATAATGACCTTGCCGTTGTAAACGGACACAGCTACAAGGATAAGAAAAGCGAAAACACAAACCTTGCGATTCTTGTAAGTCACAACTTTACAGAGCCGTTCAATCAGCCGATTGAATATGCACAGAAGGTCGGAGAGCTCACCAATATGCTTGGTGCAGGTCATATTATGGTGCAGCGCTTTGGTGATATTCTTGATGGTAAAAGAACATGGCCGCATGAGCTTTCAAAAAGCAATGTTAAACCGACACTCAAGGATGCTGTTGCAGGTGACATTACAGCTGCAATGCCATACAGAGCAATGACAAATATTATTGAATTTATAAAAATGCTGGATGTTGTTGTGCCTGGTTTTGCATCAACCGAAACACTTCTCTATAGTCCCGAGCTGAAATTCTACAGCAACAAGGTTAAAATGGATACTGACCTTAATACAAATATCAAAGGACTGCATTGCCTTGGCGACAGCTCAGGCTGGACACGTGGTCTTATGATGGCAAGTGTCATGGGTGTACTTATGGGCAGAAAGCTTGCAGAGAGTGAATAATATCATACTAATTGAATAGCACAAAACAAAAATCCGCAGAACGAGCACTCTTGATAAAGAGGGTGCTCGCAGGATGCCTTTGATTTGAGAATTACAGCATAGTTTTTTATGCTGTTTTTTCTTTTGTGGTCAGGGATTGTTCCTGCTTTTTTGGATTTATATATAAATCCGATGCTCGCTAAAATGTAGGATACTTTTTTAGCCGTTCTATTCGAATGCTGTTCCTATCCCTTTTCCAGCGAAGTTATACCGCTCTATCAATAGATGTCATGGCAGTAATATATCCCATTCAGACGGTCATTCAATTTTGATTTTCGGCAATAAAAAAGCCGTTTACATAAGTAAGTAACACAAACAAGCAGAGCCTTTCAGCAAAGCAACAGAAAACATCAATGCAGATAACGGCTCAACATAGCCGAGAATTGAAACAGACTGGAAGATATGTTGCCTATTGATGAAAAGCTTAGCGGGTGGTTTTTGTTTTGCTATTCGAGCTCAACTGTCAAAGACATTAATACAAAAAATGTGCAAGTTGTTTTCCTACTTACACACTTTTTACTTTCTTTATAAAATAATATTTATAGAAGATTAAAAGATACTTTTATTTCACAATTTTCTGAAGTAATTATATTTTCATTAATAAATTTACCACAAAATAGATTAACAGTATATT
>JAIDVA010000235.1 GCA_029059925.1 Eubacterium sp.
AGGTCATACCTGCAAAGCGATTGTCTGTAATTTCGGTTGTTGAAGTCATATTTACTCCACTGTTCTGAAGTTTTTCAATTAGAAGTTTTGCTGAAGTGGTTGAAAAATAGTTATCAAGACGTTCTGCCATTATAAGTCCGAAACCTTCAATTTTAAGAATATCATCAACCGATGCCGTCATAATTGCATCCATATTCCTGAAATGATCTGACAAAAGCTTTCCTGCCTTAGCACCGATATGACGGATGCCAAGTGCAAAAATCAGTCTCGATAAATCATTTGCTTTTGACTTTTCAACTGATTTCTTAATGTTGTTTGCACTTGTTTCCTTAAACCCTTCAAGTGTTTCAATCTTGTCATAATCAAGATTATATATGTCATATGTGTTGTTTATCAGACCTTCATTCACAAATGTTTCAATAATGGCAGGACCGAGACCCTCAATATCCATCGCGTCACGTGAGCAGAAATGGATAAGATTTCTTAAAAGCTGTGCTGGACATTCAGGATTAATACATCTTATTGCCGCCTCGTCATTCTCACGAATGACAGGCTGATTGCATGATGGGCAATGTGTTGGGAAGGTATAAGGGCTATCACTGTTATGTTCATTAACGCATAAAACTTCGGGAATGATATCGCCTGCCTTCCTGACAGTTACTATATCACCGATTGCTATGCCCTTTTCGTTAATAAAATCCTGATTGTGAAGTGTTGCACGGCTTACAGTTGTACCTGCAAGATGAACGCTTTTCAGAATCGCAGTTGGAGTCAATACACCTGTTCTGCCGACAGCAATTTCAATATCAAGAAGCTTGGTCTGCTTTTCTTCAGGCGGATATTTAAATGCAACTGCCCATTTAGGGAATTTTGATGTTGAGCCTAATATGTCACGGCTTGAAAATTCATCTACCTTTATAACCGCACCGTCAATATCAAATTCGAGATTACCTCTTTCTTCACCTATTCGGTCAATTTCAGCAAGCGCATCTTCAATGTCATCAACTCTCGTGTAAAATGGTACAGTGTTAAAGCCAAGCTCCTTAAGATAATCAAGTGACTGCTTGTGAGAACTTAGTTGCACACCCTCAATCTGCTGGATATTGAAAATAAAAATGTCAAGTCCTCTGCCTGCTGTAACGCTGCTATCCTTTTGCCTCAAAGAGCCTGCAGCAGCATTGCGAGGATTTTTAAACGGCTTTTCATCATTTAAAAGCTGTCGGTCAACAACTCTTTCAAAGCTTTTTTTAGGCATATATACTTCGCCGCGCACCTCAATAAAAGGTATGGGTTTATTAAGTTTTAAGGGAATATTGTGAATAACTCTGAGATTGCCGCTAACGTCTTCTCCGACATCACCGTCACCTCGTGTTGAACCACGAACAAATATGCCGTCACGATATTCAAGGCTCACAGAAAGTCCGTCAATTTTGGGTTCAACAACATAATGCTTATCTGTAACTGAATCTGATACTCTCTTGTCAAAATCCTTCACTTCATCCTTGCTGAAAGCATCCTGCAGGCTTTCCATACGCACAGTGTGAACTACACTTTCGAAGGTATTATCAGCCTTACCGCCAACCTTTTTTGTAGGAGAATCAACAGCATCGTATTCCGGATATTGCTCCTCTAAGTCCTTTAGTTGACGCATCATCATATCATACTCGTAGTCTTCTATTTCAGGTGCATCATCATTATAGTAACGATTAGAATGATAACGTAAAGTTTCTCTCAGCTTATTAATTTTTTCTTCTGCTTTATTCATACTACCACCAATAATAAATATTCATTTTAGTTTACCACATATATTGTAATTAATCAATGAACTATATTTAAAAATAAACTAAAAAAATAAAAAGACGGATAGTAAAAACTATCCGTCCATGAGCATATGTTATTTTGTGAATTTGCGGAACATTTTTTTGCCTTTTTTAACGATTACTTCGTTGTCAAAATCACTCGCTTTAAGAGTTGTTAATGCACCATTTACTTTTTCGTCATTAACACTTACACCGCCCTGATCAATAAGACGTCTGCCCTCACCTTTTGATTTTATCATTCCGGCCTTGAGCATCATATCAAGAACAGTAATTTCACCATCTGTAAAATCATCATCACTGAGCTGAGTCGTAG
>JAIDVA010000236.1 GCA_029059925.1 Eubacterium sp.
ATATTATTTCATACTGATAAACTGTTCATCCTTAATAACCTCATTAACAAGGTTAGTATAATATTCAACAGTACCGCCGGACTGTGAATGACTTTCTGCCAAATCATTTGTGTAATCACCAAGCTTGTACACATTGAATCTGAATTTGCCGTTATCACCACGATTATAATGACACACAATCGGCACAAGCTTAGCACTTGATATCGTAATTTCATCACCGTGCTTTTCAATAGTAAGCTGAGCCATACCGCCGCAAAGCTGATTAAGCTCAATCTGATGTGAAATAAAATTACCAAGTGAATAATAAACAATCATTTTTTTACCTGTGGTTTCATTTACTACCCATTCAACAGGCTGAAGCACATGAGGATGACAGCCAATAACAATATCAACCCCAAGGTCTGAGAAAAGCTTTGTATATTCCCTCTGATAATCCGAAACCTCGTGGCTGTTTTCCGTTCCCCAATGCGGGAATACGATAACAACATCCGAGTGTTCCCTCGCCTCTTTGATATCGGCAGTAACCTTGTCCTTGTCAAGAAGATTTACACACCACGGCTTATCATCAGGAAGAGGAATACCATTTGTCCCATAGGTGTAATTAAGAAGTGAAAATGTTATGCCGTTCTTCTCATAATATGTTATCTCATCATAGGAATTCTGATTTGCATTCACGCCAAGCTGAACAACATTCTTTTTATCCGAGAAATATTCAATTTCTTTTTCTACACCTGCCCATCCCATATCCATTGTATGGTTTGTTGCACAGTTGAATATGTCAAAGCCTGCCGCAATTGCAGCGTCACCAATCTCCCATGGAGAATTAAAGAGCGGATAGCCTGTGTAATCAAAATCACTTCCGCCGAGAATAGTCTCCTGATCAATTACAGCAATGTCAGCTTTTTCAATATCGGGCTTGATATTTGAATATAATGAAGTGTAATCAAGCGTTCCGTCCTCCTGTTCGCCTGCAGCAATCAGAGTATTGTGAATCAGATTGTCACCAACTGCAACAAGCGTTACCTTCGAATTTTCGGTTTTCTTTTTATCCGCAGTTGTATCCTCCTGATTGGCAACAGACACAGCAGTTGATGCCGTTGGTGAGTTTTCATCAGCCTTTTTAGTAATATTGCCGCTTACAGCAAAGGTTATCAGCACAACAACAGCAAGTATAACAGGCGCTAATATCCAAAGTTTTGAGCTTTTATTTTTATCGGTCAAAATATCACCTCGTATAAATCTAATAAAATAAATAACAAATAATTTTGGAATATTGTAACATAATTTTATTA
>JAIDVA010000237.1 GCA_029059925.1 Eubacterium sp.
ATACTATATTTATTTTTTATAATGCCTGCGGATTAAAATATAAACAAGTGTCAAAATGAGAATCGGAATACCCCGCAGTGCAATTGCAAACATAAGCATTGTTTTTAAAGGAAGCGCTGTAAGCATATCCTCATAACTTATCAAAATATAAACAATTTCACCAAGAGAATAAATTGTCATTCCGACAATAACAACAGGAAAGGCTTTCATTAAAAAGGATTTCACAACACCACATCCTATAGTTGAAAATCTTACTTACTATTCAATAATATCATTTAAATCAACACAAATAAAGGGAGTAAAGCTTGAGTCTTTTTTGCAATAAATCGTATTTTCGTCAGCAGATATATAGAATTCCGAATTGGGTGCTATGTTCGTAATATAAACAGAAGCATCAATCTTACCGTCAGCATCAATCAAATTGCTGACATTTGCTGTCCTGACACCATCTATCGTCTGCTCGGATGTGTCTGTAGACTTCCCCCAATACACAGCATCCTCGGGCAACTCTAAAACTCCGTGTGACATAGTATAGATATATCCATTATAATGAATACCCGGAGCAGGAACAACTGCACCTGTGCCTGTAAAGCCCGGGGTTGGATGCTGTGAACAACCGCACAAAACAGCGCATAATAAAAATATTGTGAATAATAGTTTCGATATTCTCCGCAATTCATCACCTGCTTACGAATTCTAAAAATTAGGAACATATCAATTAAAAGTAAAAAAACGTTTTTCAACAAATCTGCCGATTATCATAAGCGCGATACCTACAATCAGCAATGGCAGACAGAGCGTAAGTAAATTGTCTGATTCAAGCACATTGGTTGACATAAACAATGGGAATTTAACATCCATAGTGCGTATTACGGCACACAATATCGTATATATGATAACAGAAAAAAGTGCAATTGCCGTTGATTTAAAGCACATGGAAACAAAATACACAAGTCCGAAATAAAAAATGCAGGCAGAAAATATACGTGCAAATTCTATAGCAAAATTCACATCAATCACAGTGCATACTGTCATCAGCACAGCAATATTGGCAAGCAAAAGCAAAAAGGGCTTTAATGCCTGAAGCATAATATTTGTTAAGCCGGCTGCATAAAATACCTCGTTGCCGTCAGACTCAATAAACTCTCTCAAAACAAAAACTGACCACCACACAGAAAACAGCGGAAAAACATATTGACTTATCATAAGGAAATCATTTTCAATCTCCCACATATCTGTTCGCGATGCAGCGCTCAAAACAATCATTGCAAGAGCGACTGCATCAAGCATGATTATCGGCACAAACCGCAGCACACCTATATTGCGTATAAGGTATGCTGTTTTTGATTTTGTTTTCATATATTTTTCAGTATACATATATAACCGTCCTCCACATTCGGAGCAACTGATTTTATGAAATCCGTTTCCTGATTCACATTTGAAAGAATCTGCAGCATTTTAACACCGTTTCTGTCAAACTGGTGCTGAATATGATATGGCTCCTTTAAAAGTGACATATCACTTTCTTTAAGTTCAAAAACCTTCCCCTGTGCACATTTCTGAATATCGGCACAGGTGCCTGATTTCATAATCTCACCCTCATTCATTACAACAACATCGCTGCATATTGCCTCAACATCCTCAACAATATGGGTTGAAATGATAACGGTGTGTGCCTCTTTCATCTGTGCAATAATATTTTTAAATCTTAATCGTTCCTCAGGGTCAAGGCCTGCGGTCGGCTCATCAAGCAGAATAAGCTTTGGGTTGCCTAAAACTGCCTGCGCAATACCAAGTCGCCTTATCATACCGCCCGAAAGCGTTTTAACCTTATCATTTATTTTGTCAGTCAGATTTACCAGCTCAACACATCGTTTAACCTCGGCATCAAGCTCTGCCTTGCCGATTTCCTTCATAAGTGCCATTGCACTCATCATTTCATAAACCGTAAGCTCTTTGAAAAGACCGAATTTCTGCGGCAGATAGCCGACATTCTTTCTGTAATCCGTATCGCTGACAATGTTATTGCCGAAAAAGCTGATTTCGCCTGAACTTAAAGGATAAAGCTGCGTTATACAGCGAATCATCGTGGTTTTGCCTGCACCATTTGGACCGAGCAGACCGTAAATTCCTTTTTCAAATTCAAAATCAATACCGTGAAGTATTTCCTTTTTACCGAACTTTTTTGTTATACCTTTCAGCTCAAGCATCAGTCTGACCCTCCCATCTCATCGGCAAAAAATTCCTGATATGTTCTTGTGTCGCTGTCATCATTCAAATACTGTTCAATATTAGCCAGAGCCTCTTCCTCGCCGATATAGTCAACATAATCTGCAATATACACCTCAATTGTCGGCTCGGTTATCTGCTTAGCACCTTCCAGCATCTCGTTAAAAAGCTCGGGTGCGGAAATGTACATATGATATACGGATTTCAAATCCTCTTTATAGCTTGGTGTCAGCTGAGCCTCATAGCGTTCCTCAAAGCCCAATATCTGCGTTGTAACAATATGGTCTGAATAGTCAATATAGCTTGTATAGGTAGAATTACTGTAGCTCGGAATAAATATAATGGTTTCAACGCTTCCGTTTATTGCAACCGTATCTTTGTTCTGCTGAACAAAATCGTCTATTCTTTCCTTTGTAAATTCATCATTTTTTAGATAAGGATAAACCAGTCTCAAGCCATCGGACTCAAACTCATCATACATTCCCGAAACAATGGTTAAGCCGTTTGATTCGCCGCTGAATACATTTTTATCGGTCTCATCAAGATTGGAATAGTAATTCTGAATACCGTTGATTTTTACATTAAACTTGCTGACGGTATTTTTTGACATCGCACTGTATGACTGTCCATCAAACACAGGCTCAAACCCTGCACGCGGATAATACGGGAAATATGCAGGTAAAAATAAGCCCTGAACATTACTGTAGCAGACGTTTGAATGTCCGTGATATTTTATTATAAAGGAATTCAGATTTTTATTTTCATTATATATCGTGAGATAATCGCCGTTCTGCTCAAATTTTAATTTTTCATTGTTCTCATCACAAACGGAGTCAACCTTAAAGCCGTGATAAAGCGTGAGCTTATATTCACTCAAATCCTTTTTATCTGCATACAGAACAGCCTTTGCCTTCAGCTCAAGACCGAAAGATAATTCCAAATCATATTTATCAACGGAAAAGTCGGCTTCTTCATAAAGAACAGGCTCTGCCACTGCATCATCAACATAATATTTATAATCAGCCATAACAGATGCTGCAGGATCATAGCTGTTGAGTATCAGCTTGGACTGCGGCAAAAGTGTTATAATCAGACATACAACGCTTAAAACCGCAGGAAAAACAGCTGTAACCGCTTTTTGCTTTTTCTTTTTATCCGACACTTTCAGTATCAGCAGGGCTGTTAATAAAAACATCCAGAACAGAGCTGTTGCCCACCTGTAGGGCAAAATAGACTGACCGAAAGCAAAAACAGGTGTCCAATTAAGTGACGGCGGATAAAGATTAAACAGATTAACAAGAGGATACAGATTTATGCCTTTCATATCATATAGTGCATACACCATATTCTCTGCCATATTCGTACCCAGCAAAGAAACAAAAGCCAGCAGCAGATAAGAATTCAGTCGGTTTGCAGACTGTGCAAGCAGCAAGCCGAATAATTCCCCGACAAATGCGGTCAGAAAATAGCTGAGCACACAGCCTAAGAATGTATGCCACAAATACTGCACATTCCATACATCACTCATAATGCAAAGGCATAAATTACACAGCAGCTGCACGATAAAAAATACCAATACACAGCAAAACAGCACACTTGCCTGTGAAGAGACAAATTTTGAATAGCCGTTTTTCGTCGCTTTCAGACATTCAGCTATCTTACTTCTTTTGCAAATACATCCAAATTCATATGAAATAAATGCAAAAATAATAAAATAGAATACCGAAAAATCCAACAGCACATTGACGCTACCTAAAATGCCGTTTGAATCATCTTCACCTATCACAATCACATTATATAAATGTATTAGTTTATATGCGATAGCTGAAAACAGCAAAATCAAAATGGGGATATATATTTTAGATTTTACAAATAATTTTTTTGCAGTTTTAAATAAATTCATTTTTATATCCTTAGTTTAAATAATTAAACTGCCTGCATTCACAGGCAGCTTACGTTGAAGTTTTTGATTAAAGAGCATAGCTCCTGTATAAATTATATTTAGGTGTACCAAATAAATCCGCCACCGTCACATCCACTTGAATGACCATAAGGCCTTATACGTGTTTTCCAATTACTGGCTGCACGCTTATTTGTATGTGTGCTATATAGTGCTGAATTTATAGCCAAGCATGCATAATGATCCACAATATATTGGTTATCTTTTGCCGAATAATATAATGGTGTAATTACTAACTCATAATCTGACAAGTATGTATTTCTACCACCAAAATATTTATCTGTACCATATACTACTTTGGTATCCGAATATGGGTTATTTTTATAAATCAAACACCAAGCTGTTCTGTCAGGGTCATATGATGCTGCCTGAGCACCGATAACGCCGATTGAACAAACTAAAATAACAGTTAATAAAACTGATAATACCTTTTTCATAAAACTTTCCTCCTTAATTGTACATTAAATATATTATATTGTAAATAGCCTAATAAAATATTAATAGTACATCGGACTCACCTCTAACATAATTTAATATGCTATGTTTTATCTTAATTTCACAATAACATAAAACCCAAAACAAAACCACAAAAATGCAAAATCGCATAGTTTTGAGACAAAATCGCACATTATTTACTTGAAATAATATAAAAATTGAAAACGGCTGTGATTTTCACAGCCGTTGATTCTTTTATTTATGTTCTGTATCCTCACAGATTTTTTTAACAAACGGGATATTATCCGCCTTTCTGCACAGCTTATCAACACCAATCAGCTTAAACATTTTTGCACGCAGAATATCTGCAAACGAGCAGACAATATAAACAAACAGCACTGCAAAAATGATGCACGGCAGCACCTTGAGCAAACGCATACCAAACATCGGCTCAACCAATTCTGTAAACCATATCCATACACGTCTGTTCACATGAATAATATAGACACCGAATGCCGCAGGCGAAAGAAATGCTATCACCTTTTGGAATGCTGAACTGATTTTAACCTTTGAAAAGAAAATCAGCAGTGAAACAGCTATGATAACAACAAACGGTGAAATATAATTGACAATAAATTTTGTCTCAATCGGCTTTGACTGACTGTCGCAGATATATTTTATTACCCACGTAATCAGCGTGCATGCAAGCATCGTTGCTATCATATAGACGGGCTTTATATTTTTAAGCTTTCCGCTTTCATCAAATCTTTTCAGCACTGCACCTAAAATATAAACCGCCATAAGCCAGATTAGGGTGTAGCCGTTTCCCGTTGCGAACAAATCCTTACCGGAGCCACCGATTACAGGAATCGGCGATTTATTGACCGTGCTCATAAAGGACAGGAAAAACAACAGCACACCTGCAAGGGCTGCACCTTGCTTTAATGTAACGCTCTTGACCATCTTGTTTAAAAACGGAATCAGGAATGACAGTACAAAATACTGCGTAAAAAACCAATAGCCGTTAGATGTGACAGGCAAAAACGAGCGGATAAGCCATTCATAATCAAAGCTGCCCTGCACTATTTGGTAAATAATTTCAAATATCACGCTGTAAAATGCAACCTGAACCCACAGACTCACGATTCTTGACAATCGGAATTTTGTATTCAGGCAGACATAACCGCTTATCAGCACAAAGCAATCAACCGCACAATAACAAAAAATCTCAATAAACCAAAGCACTTCATATTTAAGTGTAAGCGGTGTTGTATCATCTATCAGCTTGCTGCGAAGCAGAACATGAAGCATAACCACCATTGCCATTGCAAGCATTCTCAAAAGATCTATTCCGTAATTTCGGGAGGAAGTGAGTTTTTTGTTATTAATCTTGTCCATATATGTCCTCGTAATAATTCAAATTTATTTGATTTTTTATTTTAATTATAACTGTTACAAAAAATAAATCAATACTGTTTGAAAAATCTTTATTTTCTCCGATAAATTATTGTTTAGAGAACAATAACTACCCATAATGTTAAACACATTGACTATGATATTTTTGCCGGCATATGTTTTTCACTTAATTATTCTATTAAACACATAATCAAATATGTAAAGTAATATAAGTACTCCCGTATCGTTTTACACAATACGGGAGTTTTTTATTATTTCTCTTTCTTTTTGAGAACTGTTATTACGCCTGCAGCTGCAAGCAGAGCGGCTGAAGTGCAGATGATTGCTGTGTCAGCACCTGTTGCAGGTGATTTTTTTGATGTATTTGCTTTTTCGGTTGTTTTCTTTTCTGTTGTCTGATTTTCAGTTACCGGCTGTGTAGGAACGACTGGCTTCGTCTCGTCTTCTTTATCATCAGGCTTATTGATTTCTTCCTGTGCCCATACATCAAAATAATATGACGAAAGTGCAATCAGTGCATCCTTTGTTGCATACATATTATCTTCATCATCATATGTAAACACACCTGTTGTTTTGCCCTCAAAGCCGCAGAGATCTGCGTAAATTGCATTCAGCTTTTCAAAATGCGGAGTAAGGGTTTCCGGATTGCTGATATCGGCATCATTACCATAATAGGAGCTGTTTGCCCAAAGCGCAAGTGCTGTTGAATTGGCGTTTGGCTCTGTACCATATTCAGGGTTAAAGCAGTAACCGCCTTTAACTGCATAGCTGTCGATAACCTTCATTGCATCATCCAACACATCGGCATATTTTCCAATCTGAAAATGACCAAGTGAAATTGCTGCAATGAAATATGCTGTATTATCACAAGAATAACCGTAGTAATTAACGCCCTCACCCATTGTGTAGAATTCGCTGATGTATGTATCGCAAATCGCCTCGATAAATTCATCACTGTCATCACATAAAAATGCGCCGTTGATTATGTTGTAATAATAGTTTGGTGTCACCGGCACAGTTGTAGGATCCATTGCCATAAATGATTCCTCGATATTATAACCGTAAAAATCTGTTGTGTCCGCGCCAAGTGCAATAAGAGCTGTGATTACTGACCCGTAGGTTGCCAGACTTTCGCCGTAGGCTGCAACCATTCTGCCCTGGTTTGCAT
>JAIDVA010000238.1 GCA_029059925.1 Eubacterium sp.
TTAGTATACAGTTTTTTTGTTTGATACTGCTGAACAGGTAAGGCGGATACCGAGCTTTTTAAGCACGTTTTCATCAACCTGTGACAGAAGGACAGAGGAGTGCATCTCGCGATTTTTAAGCTTGGATAGCTGTTCAAGTGCCTTTTGGGCATTTTTGTCTGATACAGCCGAAACGGAAAGTGCAATTAAAATTTCATCGGTGTGCAGTCTTGGATTGTTGTTGCCGAGGTGATTTACCTTAAGCTCCTGAATAGGCTTAATAACCTCAGGAACGATCAGCAGAACCTCATCATCAATATTGCCGAGTGCTTTTAACGCATTGAGCAGCATAGCTGATGCACAGCCGAGCAGTGAAGAGGTTTTTCCTGTGATAATTCTGCCGTCTTCAAGCTCGATTGCGGCAGCAGGCGCTCCGGTTTCATCGGCAAGCTTTTGTGCTGTATCAGCACAAGGTCTGTCACTGATTGAAAGCTGTGCGTTGTTCATCAAAAGCTCCAGCTTATAAATCTCATCCTTTTTATTTCCTGTTCTTAAATTTTCACACATGGCAGTGTAGTATCTGCGTATGATTTCCTGCTTGGCTGCGTCGCGTACAGCTTCATCATCAAAAATGCAGTTGCCTGCCATATTAACACCCATATCGGTTGGTGATTTATATGGGCATTCGCCGTATATTTTGTCAAAGGTTGCCTTGAGCACAGGGAAAATTTCAACATCTCTGTTGTAGTTTACAGTGGTTTTACCGTAAGCCTCAAGGTGCCACGGGTCAATCATATTAACATCATTCAGGTCGGCGGTTGCTGCCTCGTAAGCAACATTGACCGGATGATTGAGTGCAATGTTCCAGATAGGGAAAGTCTCAAATTTAGCGTAGCCGGCCTTTATACCTCTTTTATTCTCGTGATAAAGCTGAGAAAGGCAGGTTGCCATTTTTCCGCTTCCCGGTCCGGGAGCAGTGATAACAACAAGCTCGCGTTCGGTTTCGATATAATCATTTTTGCCATATCCGTCATCACTGACAATCTGTGCGATGTTGGCAGGATAACCTTCAATAAGATAGTGGCGGTATGATGGTATCCCTGCATTTTTCAGCTTTTGCTCAAAGGCAGTAACCTTTGGTGTTGATACATATTTTGTAAGCACAACACTTCCTACCATAAGTCCTCTGCTTCTGAAAGCATCAATAAGTCTGAATACGTCGATATCATATGTAATTCCAAGATCGCCGCGTACCTTGCTTTTCTCAATATCATCGGCACTGATTACTATAACAATCTCTGCCTGATCCTTAAGCTGAAGCAGCATCTGCAGCTTGCTGTCAGGCTGAAAGCCCGGCAGAACACGAGATGCGTGGTAATCATCAAACAGCTTACCGCCGAATTCAAGATACAGCTTGCCGCCGAATTCGCTTATCCTTTCCTTAATTCTGGTTGACTGCATTTGCAGATATTTGTCATTATCAAAGCCTGTTTTAAACATATTTTCCTCACTAACTGATGCGGTTAGCCAAAGAAGGATAAACAGACCCCTCTGCCAAAACAG
Organism: Eubacterium sp.; assembly: GCA_029059925.1. Taxonomy (GTDB): domain Bacteria; phylum Bacillota; class Clostridia; order Oscillospirales; family Acutalibacteraceae; genus Eubacterium_R. The sequence continues at coordinate 1,543 of JAIDVA010000238.1, forward strand.
CCCCCTTTGACTGCATCAAAAAACTATCAAAAAAAGTAAAAAACGGCTGTACAAAATGTACAACCGTCTGTACTTACATATTATACAGTAAAATATTTGTTAAATCAATAGTCAGAGAAAAATTTTTTGTATAGCCAAATAATAGTCGAACAAAATAAGGTTTAAATCAATAACTTTTCGCTTATACGTCGTTAAATTTTTATCGAATACGAAAGTATGCGATGAAAATTATACCTTGTCTATCTGTTTTCAGTCGAATTTTGTGAAATTGTTGACAATTTACTTGCAGGTATGACATAATGAATTTATAAATAAAATTAAATAAGGGGGCAAAGCAATGAATGTATTATATGCAATTTTAGTTTTACTTGCATCATTTATTGTAATCACATTGGTGCGGGCAGCATTTTTTAAAAAGAAAAGGGCTGTGCCTGAGGTGTTTGACGATGAGCAGGTAAACGAAATGCGAGCAGCAGAAAATCTCAGCAAAGCAATACAGATTAAAACCATATCACACGAAAATGAAAATGAAACCGATTGGCAGGAGTTTGAAAACTTCCATACATTTCTGAGAAACGCATATCCCCTTATTCATCAGACAATGGAGGTTGAGACCGTATCAAAAGCAAGCCTGCTTTTTAAATGGCAGGGCAGTGATGATACGCTCGAGCCGATTGCTTTTCTGGCTCATCAGGATGTTGTACCTGTAACAGCAGGTACTGAGCAGGATTGGACACATCCTGCATTTAAAGGCTTTAACGATGGTGAATTTATCTGGGGCAGGGGTGCTCTTGATATGAAAAATCATCTCATTTGCCTTATGGAAAGTGCCGAAACGCTTTTGGAGGAAGGCTATCAGCCAAAGCGTACAGTGTATTTCTGTCTTGGTCATAATGAAGAAATTGTGGCAGGCAGCGGGAATGGTGCGCATGAGCTTGCACTTACACTTGAAAAACGCGGCGTTCATCTTGACAGCGTTATTGACGAGGGCGGAGCGATGCTTCCGGCAAAGGTTAAGGGGATTCTTGATGCGAATTTAACAGGTGTCGGCGTTGCGGAAAAGGGTTATGCTGATTTCAGAATTACTGTTAAGGCAAGGGGCGGTCATTCCTCTCAGCCGCCAAAGCATACGGCTATCGGTATACTTTCCAAAAAGGTGCAGAAGCTTGAAAGGCATCAGTTCAAGGCTGAAATATTGCCGTTTGTTTATAATCTTTTTACCGATATCGGCAAGCATACATCTTATGCCAGCAGAGTTGTGTTCTG
>JAIDVA010000239.1 GCA_029059925.1 Eubacterium sp.
TTGTATGCCCGTAAATCAAGGCTTTTTTGAGATAATCAACCATTTTAGAATAAAATTTATATTTGGTGTAAGATTTTGGAATTTCCCAATAGGGGACGATATTATCGGTGTTACGTCGGTTTATATTGAGCTTCACTATGTAATATGGACTATATATTTATTCTGGCATCAAAAAAGCAGGCTGTTAAGGCCTGCTTTTTTAGTAATTACATTTTTGTTATACACCTGAATATGCGTTGAATCCACCATCAACTGCAATATTGACACCTGTAATAAATCCTGAATAAGCCTCGTCACAAAGGAACAGAAGTGTACCTGAAAGCTCTTCAGGCTCACCGAATCTGTCCATCGGTGTTGCGGCAAGGATTTTACCTGTCCTTGCGGTAGGTGTACCATCCTCATTCCAAAGGAGAGCAGCATTCTGTTTTGTTGAGAAAAAGCCGGGTGCAATTGCATTTACACGAATACCAAGCGGTGCGAAATGAACAGCCATCCACTCCGTAAAATTCTTAACAGCTGCCTTAGCTGCACTGTATGCAGGGATACGTGTAAGCGGGCGGTAAGCATTCATTGATGTAATCATAATGATTGTGCCCTTTTCCTTTTCAGCCATGTCCTTTGCAAATACCTGTGTAGGAATGAGAGTTCCTAAGAAATTAAGGTTGAATACAAAGCTGATTCCGTTAGGGTCAAGATCAAAGAAGGTCTTGATATTCTCATCCTTTTGAACAAGGTCGATTTTTTCAAGTGTGTCCTTTGTTGTTGAACCTTTAGGATTATTACCGCCTGCACCGTTGAGAAGAATATCACAAGTGCCGAGCTTTTCGTTAATCTCAGCTCTTGCCTGTTCCATTGATTCAAGGTCAAGCACATTACAGCCAACAGCAATAGCCTGTCCGCCTGCAGCATTTATCTCATCTGCACACTGCTGTGCAGCATCCTTGTTAAGATCAAGAACTGCTACCTTGCAGCCCTGCTCGGCAAGCGTTTTTGCAAAAGCGCCGCAAAGCACTCCGCCGCCGCCTGTTACAACAGCTACTCTGCCCTTTAAATTATCGTGTTTAAACATAATGTTCCTCCGATATAAGATTAAATTATTTTTTTGACTTTTCAACAGCCTCCCAGAGACCGTTGAGATAGCTTACACCAAGTGCTCTGTCAAAAAGTCCGTATCCGGGTCGAGCAACCTCGCCCCAAATCATTCTGCCGTGGTCGGGGCGGATATAACCGTCAAATCCAACCTCCTGCAGTGCCTTAACAATTTCATACATATCAAGTGAGCCTGCAGCACTCTCGTGGGCAGTCTCATTAAACCACTGATTGTTGATTGAGACATTGCGAAGGTGGGCAAAATAAATTCTGTCGCCTGCAGTCTTAATGATTTCAACCATATCGTTATCAGGGCTTGCACCGAGTGAGCCTGTGCAGAGTGTAATACCGTTGTACTTGCTCGGTACCATATTAAGCAGCTTTTCGATTGCGTTCTTGCCTGTAATAATTCTTGGCAGATCAAAGATAGGCCATGGCGGATCGTCCGGATGAATTGCCATTTTAACATCACATTCCTCACAAACAGGCATGATTGCCTCAAGGAAATATTTGAGATTTGCCCACAAATCATCTGCTGTAATATCCTTGTATTTTTCAAAAAGCTCCTTAATTTCGCCCATTCGCTCGGTTTCCCAGCCGGGCATTGCATAACCGTTTGAGTTATCATCAATCTCTTTGAACATATCCTCTGGGGATTTGCCCTCAACCTGTTTGCCGTCATAGCAAAGACAGGTTGAACCATCAGGCAATGGCATATAGAGGTCTGTTCTTGTCCAGTCAAAAACAGGCATGAAGTTGTAGCAAATTACCTTTACTCCAACCTTTGATAGATTACGTATTGATGTTTTATAATTCTCAATCAGTTTTTCACGGGTGGGCAAGCCAAGCTTGATATCCTCGTGAACATTAACACTTTCGATACATTCCATTGTAAGACCTGCAGCAGTAATTTCATCATACATTTTCTGCACGTCCTCCATTTCCCATGCCTCGCCGGCAGGAAGATAATGGAGCGCCGGTACAACACCGACTACACCCGGAATCTGCTTAATCTGGTCAAGAGTTACTGTGTCCTTCTCTGCACCAAACCAGCGGAAAGTCATCTGCATATTTATACCTCCTTAAATACTTTGATTTATCGGCTCTATTTTACCACAACAAATAATACCTTTCAAGGTGAAATATTATTTTCGTCTCACAATATAGGCGGCACTTATCACACATTTATCATCATCCATTTGATGCTCCTGTGACTTATTAATTATTTCATAGCCGTCAAGCTCCTTTTCTTCTAAAAAAGCAAGCTTTTTTTCAGCAAGTGCAAGCAGCTCATCATCACTTAGTGTTTTAGGCACTGAGGATAAAAAACATTCTTCATTCTCAATGATTCCGATAGGCAGAACAGTATCCTTAATTGTGAGATAGCTTTCACTCTGATTTGAAATATCACCCTGCTGCATTTCAAAATAAAGAGGAATATCGGCAAAGAAAAATCTGATACGCTTATAATTTTTTCTATCGCTTACTGTCATATCTTTTTGCTCTCTGTAAGCAACTGTCTGCAGTTCTTTTCTCATTACATTGATGCCCTTGAGCTTATCCTCGTTGCCGTTTTTATCAGCAAGCTTGGTCTCGTTAATCTCAATTCTTGCTGTAGTGCCGGTTTTGTTTATATGCACCCAAGAGATATCCTCAAATTCGCTCATGATATCCCAGCAAAGCAAATCCCTGTCTACACTGCTCCACATAACGCCTGATTTAAAATTATGATTTTCAAGATACGATTCGAGCATCGTATCGCTTATGCGGGCATTGCCGACGATTTCAACGTTCCAGATAAAACAGCTGAGAAAGGAAATTATGACTGTAAACGCAAGCATACCGACAAAAAAGCCTATACGATTTTTGAGTGGTAAAAGTACAAAAGGCAGTCCGCTTTTTTTGATTACCTTAACCTTTCCGCCATGTCGGAATGCATAGTGGTGTAATTTTTTATAAACTTTTAAATTACAATAAGCGACAAAACCATGTTCTATCCGTCTTACATTTCGCAGCTCGATACCATCAGCAAAGCACTCGGTCAAAAAATTTTCGGCAAAGCCACCTGTAAAAGCAAATTTGACATAACCGAACATCCATCTGAATAACCCTATCAAGATGTAAACTCCATTGAAATAATATTGCCTTCGACAACTGCACCCTCACGAGTAAAGGAATTAATGCGCAAATCGTAGCCTGAAAATGTTATTATCTGTGTGCCGAGACTAACGACAATTTTTTCATTTGAATATTCGACGATGCTTTGAAGACCATCAACAAGACATTCTCTGCCCGTCATTTCAATACGTGGTTTGCCGAAATAGTAATCATATTCCTGTGGTTTGATTTTTTCCTTTAGTTTGAGCTTTTTCATTTTATCACCAATAATGTTTATGCACGAAAAGCTTATGAAAGAATATTTAATTAAATAAACAATAATTTATTATTACAACAAAACAACGGATGTCTTAAAATTCTAAGACATCCGTTGTTTTGTTATATTTTAGTTTACTCAATTGGTGTAAGATTTTTAAGACTTACATCCATAATAGGTGCTGAATGGGTAAGTGCTCCGCATGATACAAAGTCGACTCCGATTTCTGCAATTTCCTTTAGTCTTGCTTTGGTAACATTGCCTGAACACTCGGTCTGTGCCTTGCCATTAATCATTTCGACAGCCTTTTTCATAGTATCATTATCCATATTATCAAGCATAATGATATCCGCACCTGCGTCAAGTGCTTCCTTGACCTGCTCAAGTGTTTCTGTTTCAATTTCAATTTTGCGTACAAACGGAGCATATGCCTTTGCCATTTGAATTGCCTTGGTGATTGAGCCGGCTGCACCGATGTGATTATCCTTGAGCAGTACACCATCTGACAGATTATATCTGTGGTTTGTTGCACCGCCTACGGTTACTGCATACTTTTCAAATGGGCGCATATTTGGTGTGGTTTTTCTGGTATCAAGCAGGGTGGTTGAATAGCCCTCAAGCTCATCCATATATTCTCTTGTAAGAGTTGCAATGCCGCTCATTCTCTGCAGATAGTTGAGACCTGTTCTCTCACCGCTTAAAATAGCTTTTACGTCACCGTAAATAACACCGAGCAAATCACCTTTGCTTACTCTGTCACCGTCCTTGAAATTAGCCTCAAAGCGGCTTGTGCTGTCAATCAGCTCAAAGGTACGTTTGAAAATATCAAGCCCGCAGATAATACCGTCCTGCTTGCAGATAAGCTCAGCCTTGCCCTGCTTGTCCTCAGGCATAACTGCGTTCGTCGATACATCCTCAGATGTTATATCTTCCTTAAGCGTGTTGAGAATATAATCATCAACATTAATCTTCATTGTTACACCATTTATCATAAAATTTCTGGTCCTTTCCTTTTATTTCATCCATAATGAGCTTTTTGAATTCCTTTTCACGGATTTCCTTTTTCGGATAATTTTTTAAATCAAGCTCAGGCAGTTCAATAATCTTTTCATCTGTATCATTTGCAATAAGTATTGCGGCACGCTTAGCAAAAACGAGACTTTCAAGCAGTGAGTTTGATGCAAGTCTGTTTTTTCCGTGAACACCGTTGCAGGCAGTTTCGCCGACAGCATAAAGGTGCTCCATTGAGGTTTTGCCGTTTATATCGGTTTTTACACCGCCCATCATATAATGCTGTGCAGGGGTTACAGGCACTCTGTCCTTTGTGATATCGTAGCCCTCTTCCATACATGCGTCATAGATGTTCGGGAATCTTTCGGCCGCTTCTTCACTGCTCATAGTGGGCAGTGTTATGTAAACATGATCTGTGCCGAATTTTGTCATTTCTTCAACGATTGCGTTTGTAACAACATCACGCGGCTGCAGCTCGTCGGTAAATCTTTCACCGTTTTCGTTCAGGAGTATTGCACCCTCACCGCGTACGCTCTCGCTGATTAAAAAGCGTCTTCCGCTTTTTTTGCTGTAAAGTGTTGTGGGGTGAATCTGGATATAATTCATATCCTGCAGCTCAACATTGTGCTTTAACGCGAGTGCAAAGGAATCACCTGTTATGTGAGGGTAATTGGTAGAATTCGTGAATAATCCGCCAATTCCGCCTGTGGCAAGTATAATATCGTTTGCGATAATTGCACCCATTTCGCCATATTCATCTTCACACACAATACCCTGACAGATATTGCTTTTTTCAATAAAGTCAATCATTGTTGTTTGCTCAACAAAGGTGATGTTTTCTCTTTTTTTAGCAATTCTGAGAAGGGTGGCTGTGATTTCCTTGCCTGTTTCGTCCTTATGGTGAAGAATTCGGTTTCTTCTGTGAGCACCCTCACGGGTATAGTCGAAATCACCCTCTTCATCAGTATCAAACTTAACACCTAAATCAACAAGTGTTCCTATAACATCAGTCGATGATTTTATCATAACCTTTACTGATTCAGGATTGTTTTCGTAATGACCTGCTTTCATCGTGTCCTCGAAATAGCAGTTAAAGTCATTAATATCCTTTAATACACATACACCGCCCTGTGCAAGATAAGAGTCACACTCTTTTAGGTTCTCTTTTGTGATAACAAGTATGTCTTTATCTTTGGGCAGGCATAGTGCTGCAAACAGTCCCGCAACACCGCTGCCGACAATTACAACATCTGTTCTGATAAATTCTTTAATATTCATAGTTCCTTGCAATAAGCCGAGAGGCTTTCTCCTAAGTATATCTACGAGTAATCTGTTTTAAGTTATACTTATTC
>JAIDVA010000024.1 GCA_029059925.1 Eubacterium sp.
ATTTACGGCAACCGTGTCAGCAGCATCTGTTTCCTTAGGCAAATCCACCTCAAGGCTTATACTGTCGAGTGCTTCATCAGAAAAATCATAAATAATGCTGATATTAGCTGCATCAATCTGTTCATTAAGCTTTTCAAGCTCATCAACGTCCAAATCAAGCTCAACAATAAGATTATCAATTTCCTGAGTAGAAAGATGACCGGTCTGCTTACCCTTCTCAACAAGCTTTTTAAAAGCGTTCATCTTTTTGTCTTCATTTACAGGCGGGTTCGGTGTAAGATTAATTTCCTTCATACAAAATCTCCTCTATATGTATTAGGATAAAGTCTAAAAAAGCAAGTAACTCTATCCGTTATTAAACAGCTTTCTGAAATCGTCATCACTCATCGCAGATGAAGAAATAGTGTTTGACTTTTCATATTCTTCATTAACAATCGCAAGGCAATCTGAAAACTCTTTTTTGGCATCCTTACTTTCGCGGGTTCTTGCAATGATGCCTGACAATCTGCCAAGCTCATCGTTAGTCAGAATACCGCTGAAATTTATTAAATCAACATCGAGCGCATCATTAAGCCTTGATATTATTTGCGAAAATACTCGTTTTATAAACGCACTCGAAAATTTATCCGCATCAAAATCGCTGCAAAGGCCCCTGCAATCGGGATATCTTAGCAGCAGTGCAATAATCCTTTCCTCTGCCTTCATTTGCTTTATTGAGGCATTATTATCAAAGCTTGCTTTTTGATTTTCTTTTATATTATCCTGTACAATTGATTTGTACATATTTCTTTTTTGTCTGCTTTTATACTTTCGGGAATAAGCATCAAGCTGAACTTTAATGCTGCTTTTCTCAACACCAAGCTCATTTGAAAGCCTGGTTAAATATAAGTCCTGCTCAATAGGACTTACGCCGCAAAGTATTTTGATTGCACCATTCAAAAAATCTATTTTACCCTGGGTAGTATTTAAATCATTTTTATTTTTCAAATCAAACAGTGCAAATTCAATTTCATTTGAAGCACCATCGAGCATACCTTTAAACTTGTCCCTGCCATAGGTTTTAATTATCTCGTCAGGATCTTTCCCCCCCACGAGTGCAGGTATCTTTACTTTAATATCTGTACTTTTGAAAAGTCCTATCGCTTTATTAAGTGCTTTTCTTCCTGCTTCATCAGCATCATAAGCCAGTATAACCTCTTTTGTGTATCTGCTTATAAGTCTCACCTGCTCATTGGTAAGTGCAGTGCCGCAGCCTGCCACAGCATTAGTGAAACCGGCCTGGTGCATAGCAATAACATCCATATAACCTTCACAAAGTATAAGACTTTCGCTGCAATTATTTTTTGCAAAATTAAGACCGAAAAGCTCATTTGTTTTTTTATAGAGTAATGTGTCAGAGGTATTAATATACTTAGGCTTGCTGTCATCAAGCACACGTCCGCCAAAAGCAATTACATTACCTCTCACATCAATAATCGGTGTCATAACACGATTTCTGAAATTATCGTAATATCTGTTATTTCTACCGATTTTCACGACATCAGCATCTACCATTTCACTTGGCTTATAGCCTTTTGATTTCAGATGTTTTAATAGACAATCCCATTCATTAGGGGCATATCCTAAACCAAAATGCTTAACAGTATTCATTGAAAGACCGCGATTGAGATAGTACTCAAGACCAATCTTCCCTTGCTCACTCATCATGTAATTGTAATAAAACCGTGCTGTTTCTCTGTTAATTTCAAGTATACGGCGTCTTTTTTTTGAAAGGCTGTCGTCGTAGCTGTTATCCTCAGGCATCTGAAGTCCCGCACGCTGGGCAAGAAGCTTGACAGCATCAATATAATCAAGATTCTCAATTTTCTTGATAAACGTAACAGCGTCACCGCCGGCACCACAGCCAAAGCAATAAAATGACTGTGTATCATTATAGACGGTAAAAGATGGTGTTTTTTCATTGTGAAAAGGACAAAGACCGAGTGAGGTTGAACCACGCTTTTTCAGTGAAACATAACCTGATATAATATCTTCAATATCAGTTTTGAATTTCAATTCCTGTAAAAAGGATTCATTAAGCGCCACAAACTCACCCCTCTCGTTAAAAATTTATAACACTTCTTAATGTGCAGCTAAAATACAGATTATTACTCATGCCAGAACATCGGAACAAACAAATTATTGAACACCTTTAGTGCATAATTATCACTCATACCGGCAATATAATCACACACTGCTCTTTCCTCACCATCAGTTTTTGCGATATCAACATATTCATAAGGCATTTCGTCAATATGTCTGATATAATAAGAATAAATTTTTTCAAGCATATCAACTGCCTTGCGTTCTTCTCCCTTACACACGGGATTTGTATAAACAGCAGCAAACATAAAATCATGTAAATCAAGAAAGCCGGTATAAAAATCATCGCTCATTCTGATGTTTTCATTCTCTCGGCTTGTATTGATAACGTCAAGCACCATATTGTTAATACGTTCTGATTTTGTCATACCAAGCTGCATTCTGAGACTAAGTGGTATGTCCTCTTCAGCAAGAACATCTGCACGGATTGCATCATCAATATCATGATTTATGTAAGCAATTTTATCTGCTATGCGAATTATCTGACCTTCAAGAGTGTAAGCCTCTTCACCTTTCGTGTGGCAAAGGATACCATTTCTCACTTCATCGGTAAGATTTAAACCTTTGCCGCATTTTTCAAGCTTATCAACTACACGAACGCTTTGCTCATAATGCTTAAAGCCACAGTCACAAAGCTTGTCCAGTGCACGTTCACCGGCATGGCCAAAGGGTGTGTGGCCTAAATCGTGTCCAAGAGCAATAGCCTCTGTCAAATCTTCATTTAATTGCAATGCTCTTGCGATTGTTCTTGCAATCTGTGACACCTCAAGAGTATGGGTAAGTCTTGTTCTGTAATGATCTCCGCTCGGAGCAAGAAAAACCTGTGTTTTATGCTTTAATCTTCTGAATGACTGACTGTGAATAATTCTGTCTCTGTCACGCTGGAAGCAGGTTCTTACTGAGTCCTGTGCCTCTTCTTGCACACGTCCGCGTGATTGAGCTGCAAAGCTGGCTCTGTCACATAAAATATATTTTTCGTTTTTTTCCGATAAGAGACGTATAGAATTATCCAAAGTATTCACCCTTTCTAATATACTATACTCAATTATAACTAATTATCCTCTAAAATTTAAAACAAATTTTGAATATTGACTAAATTAAATATTAATTATATTATAT
>JAIDVA010000240.1 GCA_029059925.1 Eubacterium sp.
ATATAAAATAAGCATTAGTTAATATTTTAGGTAAATCACAGATGAGCTTTCAGCGACTGTAAAAAGGCAATAAAAAATCACCGACACAGAAGTTTGATGTGGTGGTAGCAATAACATTTGACTTAACATCAAATGTGTTTGCTTTAGGGGATTGTCGGTGATCTTTTATTAACTTAAGGAGTAATAGTTAGTGCTTGCTAACTACATATAGGTTAGCACAAACTAACTTATTTGTCAATACATGAATTAAAAATTTTCTTTAAATTCATAAAATATTGTGATTACGTTGTGCGTGTCGTTACAGCTGTATGACAGACTGCTGGTTTCGAGCCTGCCCGAAAACAGATCAATTGACATTAGAATCAAGTAGATATTTTCATTATCAAGTAAAACGGTTCGAGCCTTTTGGTATGCCTCATCATTTGCAAATTTAAGTTCAATTCCGCTTTCTTCGTTTTCAAGGCTGTTTTTTATTGCGTTTCGCGTTTTCGGTTGGTTGTATTCCTCAAAATATAAGTTTTCCTTTATGAAATAATTGTTTTTTTCTGCTGTGCTTTTTATGAAATCATAGATGCTGCTGAGCTTATGTGTTTTTTCAATATTATCTGTATTTGCTAAAAAGTAAATATGGCTTACAAAATGATTGCTTATCGTGTTTTCATAGCAGTCACCCCAGGTTGGATCGGTAAAATAGTATTCATTGTCAATAACCTGCACAACCCATGCATGATCGCCTTCTCCGTCGGGTGTCTGAGCAGTACCTGTTACGGTTATTGAATCAATGCCTGCAAGCGACAGTAAATATTGATATGCCTTTGAATATCCCGAACAGACTGCACTTGAATTCAGGAATACACCTTCGATAGTTGATATTTCAATATGATTATCCATATCATTGATTGAATCGTGAGCATAGCTTGTATTGCTTATGACATAATCAAATATGGCGAGTGATTTTTCATATTCGCTTCCGGTTGGATTGATTTTATCAAAAATTTCCTGTGCTCTTTTTTCAATAAAATAGTTTTTTTCCTCAATTTCCTCAAATGTGTACGGATATTTGAGTGTTAGTATTCTGTTACTTGCAAATATACAGTCGCCCTTTGACCAGAATATCTCGGGATGCTGCGCAATAACAAGCTGCACAAGCTCAAAAACCCTTTCTGTTTTGATGTCCTGGTAAATAGCTACAGTGTCCTTGCGTTTGCTCATTGCATTATAAATGCTGTTATATGCTTTTTTTTCTTCCGCAGTCATTGTATCAAGCAGCTGTTCACTCAGCGTTTTTTTATCGGTTGGTTTGAATTCCTGATTTTGCAGCTTAGTTGTCTGGATTTCTTTTTGCGTGGGTACAAAACTTTCGATAGTCTGCACAATTGCACCTCCGGAATAAATATTAAAACCGATTATGGATACTGCAATTAATATGATGCCGAGAAATACCAGTGAACGCTTTTTCATAACCTTTATCCTTTCCTGATTTATTACATATTTTAGTTATATTGTACTGATTTTTATTAACAATAAACGTAAATCTTTGTAAGTGTTTGTTTTAATTGTTGCCAATGCTGTATAGATAACTGAAAAAATATGTGATACAATTATATATAATATAATTTGCGGTTATTTTATTTTAAGGGAGTGGTATTTTTGATTAAGTTGATAGCAACTGATTTGGATGGTACGCTGATGTCAGGCGACCATATGACAATTACACCATATACCGTTAATACGCTTGAAAAAGCACACCGAAGAGGAATTAAAATCGCAATTGCCACAGGACGGCCCTTGTCACTGATTGACAATGTCACAAATCAAATTCCCTTTGTTGATTATGTAATATATTCAAACGGCGCATGTGTTTATGACAGAAATGAGGATAAAATCATTTATTCAAATTTAATTCCAAATGATCAGGCAAAAGAACTTGTCACGTATTTTTTGGAAAATAAGGTGTTTTTTGAAGTGTATATTGACGGGTGTTCACATTATCAGCTAGGAACGGAAAATCTCCTTGATGATATGGATATGCCAAGTGAATTTATTGACGAGGTTGTAGCATCAATGACAGCACATAAAAACCTCCCTCAATATATAAGTAGTAAAAACATAGAAAAAGTAACACTTTATTCTGTAAAAAATTGTAAATATTCTGAATTTGAGAAAAAACTGCTGTCTTATGGTTTATCGGTTGCCAGCAGTTTCAAGGATAATATGGAGGCAACTGCACCATCAGCCGATAAAGGTGAGGCTGTAAAGGGAATATGTGAAATTATGGGTATAAATGCTGATGAATGCATGACTTTTGGTGATGCCGGTAATGATGTACCTATGCTCAGGTTTGCGAAATATTCCTTTGCAATGGAAAATGGCACTGACGAATGTAAGGCGGCTGCATGCTATGTTGCTAAACCTAATACTGAGGACGGTCTTGCTAAGGCGGTTGAGGAATATGCTTTAAAAACGAATTGATTTGCATATAATTTACAAAACATTACGGCAAATTCATGCTGTTTTCCCTTAAAAATACTATTGAAAGATTTTTGATAATTTAGTATTATGTAATCCGATAAAAAGTATTAAATTATATAGTAT
>JAIDVA010000241.1 GCA_029059925.1 Eubacterium sp.
GAAAATCTTGAAATATATTTTGAACTTGGTGGTTGTGACAGTATTATTTCAGAAGAGTATCAGGAATATGAAACACCACAAATAGGAATGATATCTGATGATTTATTCAATCTGATTGGTAATTTACTTGATTTGGAAATGCAGAACAACACAAAACGCAAGTGGATGCCACACCACAGTAAAAAAGAAATTGAAAAGCTCATCGCCCAGGGTCAGAAAATCACGAATGAAGATTATGACGATGAATACGATGAGTATCACGGTATCGGAATGTTTATGTAAAGGAGTGAAACGGAAAAATAAATAAGTAGTGTTGCCTTGTGGTAACAAAAACAATTTTTCATAATTGGTTATTAAACAAGCAGTTCTTAAAATATATTTTCTTGATAGGGGAGAATATGTTTTGAATATAATTGTGCATTTACCAAGTGAAGAAAAACGAAAAGAATTTCAAAAGGATATCATTGAAATTCAATCAGCAACAATTATTTCAAAACTGAATGAACTCAAAATCCCACCGAATGATAAAAAGAAAATATTAAAAGAACTGAAAGATAATAATTATTAATAGCAAAAATCCCGCGGAATCCGTGGGATTTTTTTTGCAAAAAACCAAATATATTTGTTTAAGTTATATTTGTATTATTATACTTACAGAAACAAAAAGCTTCAAATTTTGTTAAGGGGAGACCAATAATGAATTTTATTGCCTTGTTTTTAATTACAGTTATGAAATTACCAAAAATTTTTATTAATATCATTACAGATATTATACCTGGACTAGACAACAGAAAACCCAAATAATAAATACACAAACAGAAAATGTTATGATAAATATATAATAAATTTGAGGAGGTTAAAAGAGATGGATAAAAATAAAAGTTATTATCCAACAGTTGTTTCAGATTTTATTTTGTCTATCAAAGGCAAAATAAATGCAAGAAGCGGAGATGAAGTGGTTGATTCTTATATTGAAAAATTAATCAGAAAAACAGAATCATATGAGAGTCAATTATGTGCGTATGCTGAGTCTGAAACTGCTCATGAAAGAAAAAATGCGGCAGAGTTATTAACAGATATCGCAAAACAAAAACAGGTTATTTCCCGTGTTCAAAAACCTGAGGATAACAATACAATAAAAACTGTTCGTGAAAGCAGAAAGGTTTTTAAAATAATCAATACTTGCAGACAAAAAGTTGAAAATGACTTAATAGCACTTTCTGGAATTTACGAAAAGATAGTATCTGTTGATGCCGACTTGAATGAAACCATTATACAAGCGAGAAAGAATTGCGAATCGAAAATTTCTGCATATAATCTCGGTGTCAGAAAGGTTAATTCCGATTATACTCCGTCCATTGCTTATGAAAATGATGCTTTGGAAATGTACTATTCCAAACATCAGAAACTCGATGAGGAGATAGCTTTAGCTGTAAAAAATTTTAAGGAGGTATAGCTACGATGAAAAAGAAAAAAGGTGCAACTGAGAACTGTGTAATAGAAGATTTAAAAAAAGCGATTCCTGTACTTAATTATATACCGATTGATTATTCATCGAGTGATAAATGGTTCAATTTTGTAAATGCAGGATTATTTGAACAAACTAATGAAATTCTTAATTCGGTAAACCCAGATGAGTTTACCGCAGATATGCTTGATCCTTATATTGATGCAATGGTCAATTATGAAATTAACAATTTATCAAAACAACTTGCGGATCACTTACATTCGCTTACCAATCATTTTGGTAAAGTTAAGGGTAGTACCCAAGAGATTGTTAAAAACCTTGAATACTTACAAAGAGATTTGCAAGATATTGAAGATGAATTAGAAAAGTATACCAATATAAAAAAATCATTGGAGGAAAAGCCAAATGACAAATATTAAGAAAAACAACAGATCTAAACTCATAGATAAAATAAACAAGCCTGACTCTATTTATGCGAGTGAGATGCTTGGCAATATTCTCACCGTTTTGTTTGTAGGGATTGATTTGGCATGTCTTTATTCGGTTTGGAATGGTATTCAGACCGAGAATCCCATTATGATAATACTTATTGCTGTTGGTTGCGCAGTATGTTTAGATGTTCCTTTAGCAATTGCTGCTCATGCATTTGCGGCATATAAGCAAGGTGTTTCAAACAA
Source organism: Eubacterium sp. (assembly GCA_029059925.1). Classification (GTDB taxonomy): domain Bacteria; phylum Bacillota; class Clostridia; order Oscillospirales; family Acutalibacteraceae; genus Eubacterium_R. The sequence continues at coordinate 2,146 of JAIDVA010000241.1, forward strand.
AAGCAAGGCATATACTATCTTAATTATTTCGTTAGTTTTGTTTGTTATAGCATTTGTTTTCACACTTGTGTTTAGGGTCATCAATAAGGATGTGTTTGATACTTCTTCAGCAAGCGGATTGGTAAATACTATGAACTCAAATGCAGATGTTGTTGAACAGGGAGAAAGTGATACTCAAAAAATAATGATTGCTGCATTGTTCACGGGTGTGCTCCCACTTTTAACATCATTGGCATCGTTTGTTGTAAATTACTTTTCAGCGAAACCTCTTGATAAAAAGATTGCTCAACTTAAAAAGAGTAAAATTACTTATGAATCAATCGTTGCTGAATATGGAGCTGTTCTTGAGGAATCTGAAACAGCAGAGGAGCATTGTTCAGAACTTATGGCGAGAGAGAAAGATGTTTTTGAAGCCGAAAAGCAGAAAGTATATACGGAATCAGAAATTGCCAAGCAAAATGTACGTCTTGAAATTATGAAAAAAATTCAGGCAAGTCCTGAGGCGATTACTCAAATAACAGAAGAATCTAAAAAACTTATTAACAAAAATGATTATGATGTTTCAAATTCACAATTATTATCGTATGTTAAAAAGTTGACTGAAGTTGAAAACAGAAAAGGAGAATTTAGAAATGAAGATGTTCAATAAATTTATATCAATTGTTTTAATTGCAGTTTCAATTATGGTTTTATTTACCGGTTGCACGAGTGGCGCACCAAGGACAAGCACCTCGCTTGTTCTTGGTATACACGAGAATTTCTCATTAATATCATATAATAATAAGTCAATATATGATTCAGTTTACGATGCGTGCTATTCGTATGGCGATTTTACTGCAATTGTTGTTGACGGAAATCCGCAGGTTTGTGCTTCGTATCAGATTAAAGAGCCGGATAAGATGGTTGACAGCAGCAAGCACAAAGCTATTGCAGAAGATTATACAAATCAGGTGATTTCATCACTGAACGGTTGTATTGCACAGTCTCCGGAGGTTGATACACTTCGAGCAATTATTATGAGTGCCGATGCCCTTAATGAATCAGATTGCGAAATAAAGAAAATGCTTATATATGACAGCGGATTGTCGACAACCGGTCCCCTGAATTTTGCCGAAAAGAATATCATTGATGCAGACCCTCAAATTCTTGTTGAACAATTGAAAGAACATAATGCCATCCCTGATTTGAGCGGTATTGATGTTTCGTGGGTAGGTCTTGGAGAGGTATGTGGGAATCAAATTCGCTTGTCAACCTCATATAAGGCTAAGCTTAACGCAATATATGATGCTATTCTGACAGCAGGCAATGCAAAAAGCATTGACTATGATACCAGTCCTCTGACTAATGAAACGAGTGACTTAGAATTTCCGAGTGTCACTAAAGTTCCTATTCCACAGGATACTATTGGTGATGATTTCCATATTATTGAATTTGACAATGAAACAGTTAATTTTCAAAAAGATACGGCAGAATTTACAGATAAAGAAATAGCAAGACAGGCGTTGCTTGATGTTGCTGAATACCTGATAAATCATAGAAATACAAAGGCAGTATTAGCAGCAAGCACTGCTACATACGGTACGGTTCAATCTTGTGAAGAATTGGCAGAAAGGAGGGGTGAAGCTGTAAAAAGTCTGCTTGTTGAAATGGGGGTGAATAATGCACAGTTGCGAGTTTATGCAATCGGACAAGCTGAGAGCAGGCTCAAAGTGGATGATTTGGATTCTAATGGTAATTTAATTCCGGAAAAAGCTGAAAAAAATCGAGCGGTATTCATTATCAACGAAGAAGAATTTGAGGATTATATATGATGTTCCTGTCAGAATTATTTAAGCTTATTCGTTCTATCGCTTGGATTGTATTTGCTATATTCTTAATCCTTTATTTTTCAGGAAAAATCACAATCGTGTTTTATTATATTTTCTTCATTGTGATTTTTATTGAGTTGATCAAAATATTGATTAAACCATAGGAAACCGAAAAAAACGGAGGTGATGCATAAAGGCGTATACTACTTATTGATGAAAGAGATATTCATCTATATTTAAGAAGGGAGGTAACATTTATGGATTGTCCTTATTATGATCTTGGCACATGTCGTTGTAAAATAAGTGGTGAATACACTTATGATACATATAAGCGTGACACGTACTGTTTTGAATCAAAATACGGATATGATAATTGTCAGGTTTATAAAGATTATTGGGCTAAGAGATAATAATTTACGAGGAGGTGTGAAAGCACCTCCTTTGCCTGATTTTTTATGATTTAAGGAGTTGTAATTATGGAAAAAGAAAAATTAGTATTCGATGCAAATTGTAACTTTAATGAAATAACAAAAAGATTAATTAATACAATTAATGATAAATGGTTTTTGGCTGTTTTTGAAATTGCAGATAATTATAAAGTCAGCGCAAATATTCTAATTTGCATTCAAAATACTTTACAGGAAAAGTATACGGGGCATGAATATCTACAGATTTCATTAGCGACACTGGAATCGTATGACATTTCGGAAAACGAAATAAAAGATAGAAAGAAGAAAGATGTAGAGCAGCTTAACTGCCTTATCGAATATAGCATACTCCAGCAGC
>JAIDVA010000242.1 GCA_029059925.1 Eubacterium sp.
ATATATAAATATATGTATAATATAAATAAAAAAGCGTTGTAAAGGAAATAAAATTATGACATACACATATAAAACAAGCGGTGTCTGCTCACAGCAGATTACGATTGAAATTAATGACGATGAAACCATCAGCAATGTTGAATTTCTCGGCGGCTGCAACGGCAATCTCAAAGGTATTGTAGCACTTGCAAAAGGCAAAAAAATTGATGAAATTATAGCTGTGCTTAAGGGCATCAAATGTGGATTTAAAGGCACCTCCTGCCCTGACCAGCTTGCACAGGCCCTTGAGCAGATTAAAGAGGAAATTTAACTTAACCGATAAGGGGAAAATATTATGCTAAGACTTGAAAGCAGAATACTTCAGCGAGAATTCAAGGTTTACGAGGAAAATCTTTATGCCTCACAAATCAGAAATACGCTTTCCAAAATGGATCTTGTGCCTGACGGCAACAGCGTTGAATTTTTGTTCCGCTTTACTGACGGAACCGAGTTCACATCAAAGGGATTGAAGGTTACTGACTATAATCAGGAAAGAGGCAGACTAACCTTTACCTTTGCCGAATGTGAAGGAATTACCGTTACTATGTCCTTTTGGGCAGGTGAGGATGGTAATACACTCAGAAAACAGATTTCTTTTGTACAAAACAATGATAAAATAATTGATTATATCCTTTTAGAGCATATTGGCATCATCAATTCAAAAACACATTTTTCTGTGCCAAGCGATATTGAAGGCACCGAGCTCAATGCTTATCATTCAGCACTCGGTCAGCCTTTTTATATTGACAGCCTGTTTTTCGGCTGCGAGCTGCCTGCCACCTTTAACTCTATTGTATATGGTATAGGTCAGGTAAAATATTACCTTGGCAAAAATGTACAGGGTAAATTCGACTGCCCTGTAACCGTTATGGGCGGTGCAAAAAGCAATACTATGATTGATGTGCAGAGAGCCTTTTTTGACTACATTGATGATATTGCGGTGAAGACCGATTTCCGACTGCAATACAACAGCTGGTATGACCACATGCTGAATATCGATGCAGATAATATTGAAAAATCATTTTTCGAGGTTGAAAAGCATCTTTCATCAAATGGTGTTCCCCCGCTTGACGCTTATGTCATTGATGACGGCTGGAATGACTATAAGGCTCCGTTCTGGTGCTTTAACAAAAAATTTCCGAATCAGCTTTATGATTCAAGTGCAATGACTAAACGTCTCGGCTCAACCTTCGGTCTTTGGTTAGGTCCGCGCGGCGGATATAATTATCAGACTAAATTTGCAAAAAGAATGGATAAAAAGGGACTCGGTGCCTACAATGCACTATCAAAAGACATTTGCATTGCAGATAAAACCTATCAGAATAATGTTCAGGATTTTATTCTTCAGACAACAAAGGATTTTGATATCAACTATTGGAAATTTGACGGCTTCTGCTTAAGACCATGCAACAATCCAAAACACAATCACACAGTCGGCGGTGAAAATGATATGTACTTTTTCACTGAAATGTGGGAAGGATGGATTGAAATTTTCAAAAATCTGCGTGCACTCAGAACATATCAGGGCAAGGATATATGGATTAATATGACCTGCTATGTAAATCCATCACCATGGTGGCTGCAATATGTAAACAGCATATGGCTGCAAAACAGCGGTGATATAGGCTTTGCAGACAATCTTGAGCATCAGTCACAGCTTGATGCCGAGCTCACCTACCGTGATTCAAGATACTACGACTCCTATTGCAAGAGAGCATGGCAGCTGCCGAACAAATATGTATATAACCACGAGCCTATATATGGCAACTGCGCTAAGGTTAATTATACAGACGAGGAATTTGAAAAATATCTTTATTTCAATGCCTGCCGCGGTCAGGCATTCAACGAGCTTCATCTCAGCTACAACATGATGAACAAAGCAAAATGGCGCACACTTGCATCCGTTGTTCGCTGGCAGAAGAGCAACTATGACATTCTGCAAAAAGTAACATTTATCGGCGGTAAGCCGGACGAAAATAACATCTATGGATACTTCGGATGGACGGATGATGGCGACGGTATAATCGCACTCAGGAATCCAACCGATGAAAAAACACCTGTAACCTTAACCCTTAATAAGCTTATGGGCTGCCCTGAGGATTTAAAGGATGTAAAGCGCTACAATGTCTATAACGAAAGTGCTGTAGAAAGCTTTGACAGCTATTCATATGGTGACAAAATTGATATGACACTTAAACCGTTTGAGGTTAAAATTTTCCAGTTTGGTCATAAGGACAGACGTTTTGATTACATCAAAAACACCAACGAATTTACAATCGCCTTCCCATACAGCGGCGAGAAAAATATTGTTATTGCAGAAAATGATGATATTAAAATTTCAGTTGAAAAGGGTATGCTCAATATAAAATGTGACAATTGTCAGCTGAGCAGCGAAAGCATAATAAGCGGCAATAAGCACAAAATTACAATTGTACGTGAAAAGAACACAATGGTTAAGCTTTATATCGACAAACATCTTGACTGCTCTGCATATGATGAAAATACAAAACCGATTGTATCAACTGAATTTACAGACCCTGCAGCAGAGCTTACAGTTAAAGACAAAGCAACACCATACAACGAAATAATCACTCTTAAAGAGATTTTAAACAGCTTTGGAAAGAAGAAAAAGAAATAAATGAAATGTAAGAAATGCGGATGTGACACACTAATCAAAAATGATGATTGGTACACGTGTGCCAACTGCGGAGCGGTTATTTTTGATACCGAGGTCAGGCTCGGAAATCAGATAAGCCCCACAAAAATTGTTGAAAGCATTGAGCAAAACGCACTTGCCTCCCTTTCCGAAACAAACAGTAAGGAAAATGAAAACACAAGTGAAAAGCCACAAAAAAGTAAGCTGCGTGAAGCAATTGATTTTTGCCTGCCAATGGTAATTGCAGTCATAATAGCAATTATTCTGAAAACCTTTGTGTTCGCAAACGCAGTTGTGCCGACAGGCTCAATGCTAAACACAATTCAGGAACAGGATCGTATTATTGCAAGCAGACTTGCGTATATCAATGAAGAGCCTGAACGCTATGATATAGTTATTTTTAAATATCCCGATGATGAAAAGCAATGCTTTGTAAAAAGAATTATCGGTCTTCCGGGTGAAACCATTGAAATCATTAACGGAGTCGTTTATATAACACAAACAAACGGTGAAACCATACAGGCTGATGACAGTTTTATAACAAACGGCAAGCCAAATGGTGATTTTGGTCCTTATAAAGTACCTGAAGACAGCTACTTTATGATGGGCGATAACAGAAATTCCAGCTGGGATTCACGTTATTGGGATAACAAATATGTTCACAAGGATAAGATCCTTGGCAAGGTCAAGTTCAGATATTATCCAAATTTCAGCAAAATTCAATAATCAAATCCCCAGGCAATTCTCAGTTAAAAATAATAAAGATTGAATGAGGTATAATTATGCAACAGAACAGTTACATTTCTAAAAAAGAACGTTTTGCCTTTGGTATCGGCGCATTAGGTCAGGGTATGATTTATGCAATGATGTCAAGCTACATCAGCGACTATTATCTTAACGTCCTGCAATTAGCACCTATGTTTGTGCTTTTGCTTATGTTTTTGGCACGAATATGGGATGCGATCAATGATCCGCTTATGGGTATGCTCATTGACCGCAGAACAACAAAGCGCGGAAAAATGAAGCCATACATAATTTATGCCTCTATACCAATTGGTGTATTTACAGTATTAATGTATCTCAGCCCTAATCTGAGCAAAACCTCACTGATGATTTATTCAGCTGCGGTTTATGTTATCTGGGGTATGATTTACACAATGGCAGATGTCCCGTTCTGGAGTCTGCCGAATGTAATGACACCTAACCCTGAGGAACGCAGTTCCCTCATTTCATTCACACGTATATTAAACGGAATAGGCTCTGCTGTTCCGGAAGTGCTGTTCCTTGTTATAGGTCTTGTTCTGCCAAGCATTTTAGGTGCATCTGACGGACTTGAATATAACAAAACAAAATACCTTATCATGGCAATATTCACTGTGGTAATCGGTCTGGCACTTTATGCACGTTCTTATTTCCACGTTAAAGAAAGAGTTGTAATTCCCGACGTAAAGCCTGTTAAGGGTGAGCCATCAAGACTTTCAAGAATTTTCAAATGCAAGCCGCTTATGCTTGTAATACTTATGGGTGTTCTTTCAAGCGGACGTTATATGGTACAGGCAGCTGCCGTTCACGTTGCACGTTATGCTTTTTACATAGGCAAACCGCTTGAGGGTATGAGTGACGAGGCCCGTGTTGCTGCAATTGAAGCAAGCGTATCAACCGTTAAAACCATATTCCAGGTATGTGCAATTGTAGGTATGTTCGGTGCGATGCTGTTTATGCCATTGCTGATGAAGAAGTTTGACTATAAAAAAATTGTTATTGTAACCTGCCTTGCAGGCTTCGTTGCAAGCATATTCACAACACTTATCGGCTGGTTTACAATGAATCTTTATATTTGTATTCCATTCATTCTTGTTTCCTGTATTCCGCTTGGTGTTCTCAACGTTGTTACATATGCTATGATTTGCGACTGCCTTGATTATATGGAGCTGAAAACAGGTTTCCGAGACAATGCGCTCGGCTCAGCATGTCAGGGCTTTGTTAACAAGCTCGGCAATGCGCTTGCTACATCCGGAATTGTTATTATGTATATGTTCATCGGCATTGCTCCTGAAAAAATGCTCAGTTCAGATGTTATAATGGCAGCAACAGACCTTGCAATGAATCAGCGCTTTGCAATGTTTTCATTGGTATCTGTTGTTCCCGGCGTAAGCCTGCTGCTTTGCGCTGTTCCGATGTTTTTCTACAAAATCAGCGGTGATAATAAAAAGAGAATGCAGGAGCAGCTTGCAGTACAGAGAAAGACAAGAGGAATTGAGATAAATGAATAAAAAAATATTAGCTGCCGGTTTTGCTGTCACAGGTGCTTTGTGTGCAGCAGCAGTACACGGATATATGGACATTGCCGGAAGAGAAAGAAAAATGAAGTCACTTTTCGGTTATATAGGAGAGCTTACTGATAAAACCGATTACAGTGATATGACCGCTTTTGTTGATAATAAGGTGAATTGGATTAATCAGCAGGAAACAGAAAATGTATCCATAACTTCTGAACGCGGTGACCTTTTAAAGGGCTATCTTACACTTAATAAAAACAAGAGCAATGTGTTCGTATTCGGTGCACACGGCTGTCATTCAAACCATAATGGCGACCCGGCTACATTTATGCAGTATTACATTGAAAAGGGATACAATTTCCTGTCTGTAGATCATGTTGGTCATGGTGAAAGCAGCGGCAGCTACATCGGCTATGACTATTTTGAAAGCACGGACAGTCTTGAATGGCTTGACTATCTCATACGCCGATTCGGCAAGGATATAAAAATAATAATTCACGGTGTTTCGATGGGCGGCGCAACTGTTTGCAAAATGGTTGACAAAGTACCTGAACAGGTTAAGCTTGCAATTGCCGATTGCCCATATACAAACGCGCTTGAAGAATTCGACCACGTTGCAAAAAGTGCAGGAATTAAACATACAGGCTTGATTCTCAAAGCACTTAACGGTATGAACAAGCTTTTCGCAGGATATGATTTTAATGACACTGATGTGCGAGAATCCGTTAAAAATTCAAGGGTGCCAATGCTTTTTGTTCATGGTACAGAGGATGATTATGTTCCGACACGAATGGGTATTGAGCTTTATGAAATCTGCGGCAATGAAAAAGAGCTTTATCTTGTTGAAGGTGCAATACATGCACAAAGTATGAAAACAGATGAGTCAGGCTATCACCAGAAGCTTGATGAATTTATAGAGAAATATTTGTAAGGAGTAAACCAAATGCCATTTATCGAGGTTAAAACAAATCAGAATTTATCAGAAATAAAAACTGTCATAAAATCAGAGCTTGGCAGTGCCATCACAGCAATTCCGGGTAAGACTGAAGGCTGGCTTATGATAGAAATAAGCGATAAGCTTGATATGTATTTTAAGGGCAGCGACGAGCCCTGCGCCATGTTTGAGATTGCAATATTCGGCAAGGCAAGTGATGATGCTTATGACGATTTGACAAAGCGTATCTGTGATATATCCGAAAAGTATCTCGGTGTAACACCGGACAGAACCTATGTTAAATACACCGAAATTGACCATTGGGGATATAACAATTTTAATTTTTAATAATGCAAATGGAAACACCTGCCGAATCCGGCAGGTGTTTTGGTATTATGACAGTTTTTATTTTTGAAAGTTTTATAATCATATGTAACCTTTTGCTGCTTTCAGTCGCTATATAGGTGAAAGGTCCTTTCAATAAGGGTGTGAATGAATGAGAAATGATGAATACATAAAAGCTGTAAAACGAAACAGCAACAGATTATATTTGATTGCACTTTCGTATTTGCAGAATCATCACAATGCTGAAGATGTTATGCAGGATACTTTATTAAAACTGTGGAAAACAAATAAGGTATTCAATGATGATGCACATATGGATAAATGGTTAACTGTCACTTGTGTGCACAAGTGTAAGGACCATTTTAAATCACCATTTGTCAAAAGCAATGTTGCTTTGGATGAGGCAAAAAATTTATACACCTTTGACACAATTAAAAACCATGATGTATTTAATGCAATTATGTCATTGTCACAAAAAGAACGCGTGGTCGTGCATTTGTTTTACTATGAGGATATGCAGATTGATGAAATTGCACAAACAATTAAATGCAAGCCCTCGGCAGTAAAAACAAGACTGCACAGAGCGAGAACACATTTAAAAGCAATTTTAGGAGATGATTGGATAAATGAATAATAGAGAATTATATAAGGATGTTATGTCAGGTGTCCGTCATTCTGATGATGCAATTGAAAGGATTTTTGATATGACAGTCGATAAGAAAAAAGCAAATAACAAACCATTATTTAAAAGGCTTGCCTGCGCCGCATTGGCTTTTGCAGTATTAGCTGTTGGCGGTGGGGTTGGTGCAAACACAATCCTTCAAAATAATAAAGCGGGTCAGCCGTTAACGGTTATGGTTGCCTATGCAAGCGACAACGGAAAATTATCCTTCGGCAGTAAACATGATCAACCGCTGTTTTACGGATTATATCTCGCGCCTTATGATGACCCGAAGGCTTGTAAAGAAGCAGCGGCAAGGTGGCAAGCTGATAAAACGAAAGTATTAAATCAGCTTGACAATAAGGCAGAGGGATCCAGTGGCAGCTACGGCAGCGGCGGTTTACAATGTTACAACATTGAGCAGGAGAAAGAGACCGCATATTGCTACACTTTGGAAGGCGGTTCCTTTGAGCTGGATCTTAAAGATTATACCGACGTAAAATCCTTTAAGGTTAATAATGAAAGTGAGTACGGCTTGCTTCATTTTGAATATGCCGATCTAGAATGGCATGATAAGGTATATTATGATGATTCTGAAATACCTGAAGAATTCATAGAATATTTAAAAGAACATCCTTCAGAAGATCACGAATTTACTCTCACCGGTGACGAAATAAGATTTTCTCAGAACACAGGTGATTACAACTGCGGACTCGGAAAATATGAAACAAATAAAGGCTATTTCCTCACCTGGCTGCCGTCGGAAGAGCTGGGTTATGCAATCGGTGAAAATCCACATTTTGACCTGTCACAAATCAAGGATACAATTACATTTACCCTTGAATATAATGACGGAACAATTAAGTCAGCAAGCTTAAACCTTTATTTTGACAGTGATGGATATATGCACTTTGAGCAATAAAACCATATTCTGATAAAAGGAGAACCTGCCGCAATATTTTAATACGGTGCACAGTTAATATTTAAAAAGCAAAATCCACTATGACATCTTTCACATTTGAAAGGGTCATAGTGGATTGTATTTTTATGAAAGTATCGTTTAAAGATAACTAACTGTCGTTCATTTAGCTGAACAAATCATACTTCTTTAATACTGCTCATTATTATCCTTTTCGCTAAAGCTGTCTGCACTCTGCGGTGGCTCACAATAGCTCGGTGCATTCTCCTGCGGTTCAGTATGCTCTGCCGAAGGATAATCAGCACTCGGCGTCTCCGGCATCTGTGGAGACTCAGATACATTATCACTCGGCTCGGCACTCATATCATTCTGAACAGACACATTTTCTTCAGGCTTTACTTCCTGTGGCTGTACAGGGGAACTTTCAGCGTAGCTGTGCTGCTCCGGCTGGGTATAAGCAGAATTCGTATTCTGCACCTCCTGCTCAACAGGCGGCTGTGTATAATACGGTGTATACTGCGGCTGCTGCGGTGCCGCTGTGCCTTGCTGATAAGGCGGCCGTTGCTGCTGTGGCGGATTATAATATCCGCCATTTGGCTGCTGATACTGCTGATACGGATTGCCATATGGATTTGCATAAGGATTATACTGAGCAAACGGGTCAATCGGTCTGAAATCAGGAGTAAAGAAGGTGCAGTTATTCGCTACATACTGCTCTGTTGCTTTGTAAATCTGCTCCTGCCTGCTTTGAGCATCCATATTCGGCATGCCTGCCTGAGCATAATATCCATTTGGCTGTGCCTGATAAGGGTTTTCATTGTTAACGCTGTTATATTTAGCAAAACGCTCATCGGCAGAAAGGAAATCATCCTCAACAATTCGTCCCTCAGCAAGTGCTCTTAAACGGAAATTCTCATAATAAAGCGCATCACAGGTGGATTTATACGGAAGTACATATATATTCGCTAAACCGAATGTAACCATAATAAGCAGATACCACGGAATAAAGCTCAGCTCATATGTGAACAGCTCTGTGCGGTTGCCTGCTACAATTTTTCTTGAAAGCTTGATTGCCTCACTTGGCTTTAAATTCGGGTAATCATTCATAAGCTGAAAAGTGAAATAGGCACTGAAGCTGAATATAACACCCGGAACAATAAACAGACATGCCAAAAGCATAGTTATCAAGCCAACCAAAAGATAGCCTACAAGCTTATTTAAATAGGACTTGTCAAATGACCTTTTGAATACACCGCTAAGCTCTGCGGCAAGATCAAATTTTTGATTGACATTTCGTCTGACAAACGAAATATACACACCCTCAAGTGTTACATAAAGCGGTGAAAGTGCAAGAACGACCAATGACGTAATTGACATAACCCCAAACATGGATTTTGCAAAGTATCTGCCAAATTGGAACGGATTTGCCGACAGCTTTGATAAGCCTGTGTTTGTAACATTGGAATCAAACTCAAAACCATCTATCGGATTTTCATAATCATAATAATTATAATAATCGTCATCATAAGCGCCAAAATCCTCAAACGGATCGTCATAGTCATAAAGATAATCACTAAAACTGCTGCCGAGAGAACCAAAGTCAAAAACGACACTAAAAACCCTGCCGACCGAATTTGATGCACCGCTGACAAGCATAGAAACAATAAAAGAAATTATAAACAGATACAGCACCTTATTCTTAACCATCTGCTGTGCCTGCGTCTTTACAAGCGATCTGTTAATTTTATTCATAAAAACACTCTTTTCATCATTACGGGTTGAAATATATGGATAAAATAATTCACCATATTACAGTTTCAACAACAATTAAAACTCGATTTTTGCTTTAATGAAATCAGCAAGCTCTGTGATAGGGATTCTCACCTGCTCCATTGTATCACGGTCACGGACTGTTACACAGCCGTCCTCCTCTGACTCAAAGTCATAAGTAATACAATAAGGTGTACCGATTTCATCCTCACGGCGGTATCTCTTACCGATTGAGCCTGTTTCATCAAAATCAGTCATAAACTCCTTGCTCAGATTCTCACAAATCTCCCAAGCCTTATCTGAAAGCTTTTTGGAAAGCGGAAGAACCGCAGCCTTGTAAGGTGCTACTGCCGGGCTGAGGTGAAGAACAACTCTTGTGTCGTTCTTTTCAGCGTCAATAACCTCTTCATCATATGCTTCACAAAGAAGAGCAAGAACAGTTCTGTCAAGACCATAGGTTGACTCGATGATATAAGGAATATACTTTTCATTTGTAACAGGGTCAAGATATTCCATCTTCTGACCGCTGTATTCCTGATGTCTTGTGAGGTCAAAATCGGTTCTGTTATGTGTGCCATTGATTTCGCCCCAGCCGAACGGGAACAAGAACTCAATATCACATGCAGCCTTTGCATAGTGCGCAAGCTTTTCGTGATCGTGGAAACGAAGATGATCTGAAGGGATACCTAAATCCTCGAAATATTTTTTGCCATATTCCTTAAAATAATCATACAGCTCGGTATCTGTGCCCTCTTTACAGAAGGTCTGGAATTCCATCTGCTCGAACTCGATAGTTCTGAAGGTGAAGTTACCCGGTGTAATCTCGTTTCTGAACGCCTTACCAATCTGACCGATTGAGAACGGCAGCTTTGCACGCATTGTACGCTGAACATTAACATAGTTTACATACTCGCCCTGTGCATTTTCAGGTCTGAGATAGATAACACTCTTACTGTCGTTTGTAACGCCTCTGTAGGTCTGGAACATCAGGTTAAATTCTCTGATATCGGTAAAATTGTGCTTGCCGCAGTTCGGACAAGGAATGCTGTTATCCTTAATATACTGGAACATTTCTTCCTTGGTCATACCATCCGCATGAGCATCAGGGTTGAAATCGTCAATCAGATTGTCTGCCCTGTGACGCATTTTACATTCCTTACAGTCAAGAAGCGGATCAGAGAAAGAAGATACGTGACCGCTTGCCTCCCATACTCTTGGGTGCATAAGGATATCCGCATCAACCTCATAGCTGTTCTTTCTTTCCTGAATGAATCTTTTTCTCCAGGTATCCTTTACATTATTTTTAAGTCTTGTGCCGAGCGGACCGTAATCCCAGGTATTCGCAAGACCGCCGTAAATATCACTGCCCGGGAAAATGAAGCCTCTGCCCTTGCAAAGTGCAACAACCTTCTCCATTGATTTCTCTGTGTTAAGCATATTATTAAAACCTCCGATAGAATGCTTTTTTACATTTATCATTTTACTATGTTTTATATCATAAGTCAACAAAAAGCCATTGATTTTCAACAATCAATGGCTTTAAATTCCTTTATTATATTACCAACCGAGTCTTACGATTTCGATTGTGCAGCTGCCTGTGCCGTATTTAAAGCACGCCGAATGACCTTCAGGAGTAAAGATATCAATTCTTCCGCTTGATGAAAGTCCTGAACCGCCGCGGTCAACTACTGTATAGTTCGTTCCGTCAACATTTACAACTGAGCCCATCGGGAGCCAGTTACAAGCAATATAGTATGGGTCCTCCATACCATTATACACTCTTCTGCCGCTGGCCGTTACACCTGTACCTGAGCCGCATATGCCGCACGCACAATAGTGAGTATATCTGCCGGAAATAGTCTGACCGATTGTATAGCCATTTTGTGAGGTTACACCGTTCGGCTCAACGTCAGGCTCATTTGTACCGACTTTAACAACCTTGTCAACAGCTTCTTTAACTGTTACACGGCTGATTTCTGTTCTTTCTGTTTCTTCACCGTTAACATACTTAATTTCGTAGCTAACCTTATCCTCACCGTTTACACCTTCGGTAATAACTGTCTGTGTACCACGATCCTCTGAGTCATCTGCCTGCGTAATTGTATCATAGGCAATACTCTCATTTTCGGTTACAGTTTTAAGCTCAACACGGAAAAGGTCAACAGACATATTTTCCTTAAGCTCTGTCTCAAGTGACGGGTTGGTGTAATCATTCTCGCCGAGTGTAATCTGTGCAAGTGACAGCAAATCAGCTACTGTACCCTTATAAATTGCATACTTGACTGACTGACCATCAGCATTGAGTGTTACAAACTTGGCTGTTTTAATAGTAATTACCATACCATCCTTAACAATGTCTGTAAGCTGATAATTCATCTGATCATTGGCACCAACTGTTATTCCGAGAGACTTGAGTGCGTCACCTACTGTATCCTCATACATAGTATAGGTACTGATTACGCCGTCAAACTCAACATTGATGCTGTTTGCCTTGTCAATCTTGATTGTTCCACCCTCGCCTGAATTAAAAGCACTTATATCGAGCTTATCGCTGTCAGCTAAGGTGATGTTGGCCTGTGCCAGGATTTCGATTGGTTCCGTCTCATTCGTTGTAATCACAATTGCGTCATTGCTGTCAATAACAACCTCTACATTGTACTGCGTTACAAGACCTGCAAAAGCAGTTGTTGCAAAGATTGCAATAGCAAGAACAAAAGTAATTACTGCTGTCAGGACTGCTCTGCTGAAGCCTTTCAGTCCATTAGCATTTGATTGGTTAATCATCTTAATCTCCTTTGTTTTTGTCGGAAATATTAGGGCTATTCAAATTTTTTCCTAATATTAGTGGAAAGTCCACCAAACAGAAGAATTACTTTCTGCTTCACCATTATTATTACCGAACGCTTGCCATTATAGTCACAAGTGCATAAGATGTCAATTATTTTGAAAGGATGTTTTTGTGCACATTTCACAAATGATAATTTTATGAAATGCAAAAAAAACCAAACAAGCACTATAT
>JAIDVA010000243.1 GCA_029059925.1 Eubacterium sp.
ACGAGACTCCATTTTGTCGGTGTAGATATGCTGTCCTATTTATACAGTGATGATTTAAATAAGCTCAATAAAAAAGAATTTGATGAATATATGAAATTTTTATCAACAATATGCGAGAGGGAAGATTTAACAGGCTTTTCAATCCATATGCTTGATATTTTCAGAAAGGAGTAGGGTATGGATAGTTGTATTTTTTGTGAAATTGTTAAGGGGAATATTTCTTGTTACAAAATATATGAAAATAGCGAAACTTTGGTGTTTTTAGCACCAGATCAGGATGTAGACGGTCATATGGTTGCAATACCTAAGCATCATTTTGAAAATGTTTTGGATTGTGACAAAAGCATCTTACATTCTTTTATCGATACTGTGCAGATTGTGTCACAGCATTGTGTGAAAAATTGCGGCTACGATGGTGTTAATATTTTGAATGCGAGCGATAAGTCAGCAGGACAATCCGTGAATCACCTGCACTTTCACATCATACCAAGAAATAATGGTGATAACATTGATGCGTGGCCTGTGATGAATAATCATAAATATACTTTGCCGGAAATGCAGAATAAATTAGAAATGAGGTAATTAAAATGATGAAGGTAATATGGCACAAGGAGCCTGTGATTGAGACAGAAAGATTAATATTGAGACCCTTAACTGTTGCTGATGCAAAGGCAGTTTTGGAATGGGCAAGTGATGAGCGTGTCAGCAGATTTATGTCATATCCCGGTTATGATGATATAAATATTGCAATAGAATGGCTTAGTTCTTTGGCTGATGAAAAAACGGAGTGGAATTGGGGATTTGTTCTCAAGGAAAATGGTCAATTGATAGGCAGCGGTTCAATCGGTGCGGATAATTTTATGAAGGGCTATTGGGGATTTGGTTATAACATAAGATATGATTGCTGGAATAAAGGCTATACAACCGAGGCTATGAAAGCGATAATCAGCTTTGCACATACCGAGCTTGGTGTGAATAAGATTTGTTCAGACCACGCAGTTGATAACCCGGCATCGGGCAGAGTAATGGAAAAGTGCGGACTTAGATTTCACCACTATGGCGAGTATTCAAAACTCGATAACAGTGCTACCTTTAAAGCAAAATTTTATACAATGGAGCTTGCAGAATAAATTAACGATACTCTGTATATACAAAAAACAGCGGCAGATTTTTAATCTGCCGCTGAAAATAAGCTTTATTTAAATTTGTGAAATGATTAATCGTTGCTATCCTTGATAGCCTGATCCTTTGCATTCTGCTCAGCAAGTCTGTCAGCTCTCTTTTCAGCGAGTTCAACAATCATCTGCTGCTGGAGCTTACCATGGATAGGATAGATGATAAAGGATACACCATAAAGTCCTCTTGCAAGAGCAGGGAGAATACAGAATATAGCCCAGATACCATTCAGCATTTTTGGATCTGTCTGAGGAATAGCATTACCGAGAGAGTCAGTAAGCGGTACATAGTTAATCCAGGTAAGCACCATGCCTGAAAGCCAGCCTGTTACTGATGTTGCAAGTTTACCGAAATAACCCTGAACTGTTGTAACAAGAGCCTCATTTCTGAGTCCGTGCTTCCATTCCATGTAGTCAAGAGCCTCAGCTGTAACAATCTGTCCGCTGACAAGTAAAAGTTTGTTTGGAAGACCGCAGATTGTAAGTGCAAAAATTACCCAAATCAAATTAAATATGTAATTGTCCTTAAAGGTCTGACCGAATGGATGATATCCTACAAGGAACAGTGTCATATAAGCAAAGAATCCGAATAAGCCTGCGATAATTGATGTTGCTCTTGCACCAAATTTCTTAACCATTTTTGCTGCAAGCGGTACCATAATATAGTTTGGTATACCTGTGAAAAGTCCGCAGATCGTTGCGTTCATAAGTGAACCTGTATTGTTAAGCCAGAAATATGATTCGGAAGAACCGCCTACAGACTTGAATGAGTTAAAGAAGTTTGCAAGAATTACAACAAAAAGAGGTCTGTTTGTAAAGATGTTTTTGATTGATTCCAAAACAGATGTTTCTTTGATTTCCTCACGGCTCATAAGCGGTACACGCTCTCTCATATTGAAGAAGCCGAAAATCGAAAATACAGCTGCAAGAATGAGCATAAAGTAAGCAAAGCCTGAATAAATGCCCTTCATTGTAATTTTGTCACTTAACTTAGGTAACAGTGTAACAAGTACAGGTACGAGCGACGGAAGCCATGTGCCGAATAACTCAAAGAACTTTGTTGTTGTAATAAGATTATCTCGTTCGTTAGTGTTAGGAGTGATATTATAAATCATAAGTCCCCATGCACCAAAGTAGCTCATACCCAGACCGTAAATTACAATTGCAATTGTGGCCCATACAACCTTTTGACCTGAATTTATGTCAGGAGCGGTAAACATCATTGCACCGCCGGCTACCCATAATGGCAGAGGTATAATAAAGAATGGTCTTATACGGCCCCATCTTGTACGTGTTCGGTCAATAATAAGACCTGATATAGTGTCATCTACAGCATCGTAAATTGATGCGAATAAATTTATGTTTGCATAAGCAGTTGTGTTGAGCTTAAGAAACTGAATCATAAAGAATTCCTTGAAAGCATCAACAAACTGACTTAAATTCTTTTGACCGAAATTTACAAGCACATAAGCAGCTATTTCTTTTGGGGTAAGATAGCGCTTATGAGTGTAGGCAAGCTTGTCGAGCTCGTCCATTTCGGCTTGCGTTAATTCATCAGTAATAATTTCTTCTGCCAAAATATTCCCTCATTTCCCTAAGACAAGCCACTGTATCAAAACTTGCCTTATTAAAATAGTATAACACCAATATACTATCATATCA
>JAIDVA010000244.1 GCA_029059925.1 Eubacterium sp.
CCTCAAAAATGATATCATCAATCTGGTATGCTTCTTTTATATCTGTACCGTTAGCAAAATCATCGGTAATCTCCATAATACCCGAATTATCCTCACTGATACCGATTTCCTTTTCAGAACAGCACATACCGTTGGAGGTATAGCCGGCAAGCTTACGAGGAGTAATTTCAAGCTCACCTATTTTTGCACCAACCTTAGCAAAAGCAGTTTTAAGACCTACTCTTACATTCGGTGCACCGCAAACAACGTCTGTAAGCTGACCATCACCTGCATCAACCTTTAAAAGATGAAGCTTTTTAGAATCAGGATGATTTTCAACAGACATAATTTCTGCCACAACAACACCGCTCAAATCACTGCCCTTGAAGAGAATTTCATTTTCAACCTCGGCAGTTGAAAGTGAAAAGCGATGGATAAGCTCAACCTTGTCAAGACCTGTGAAATCAACGAAATCACTAATCCAGTTCATTGATAAAAACATAATCTGCACTCTCCTTTCTTACTCGTCATCAGTAAACTGTGACAGACTCTTAAGACTGCCGCTGTTTAAGTCGCGAATATCCTTAATACCATATTTCATCATAACAAGTCGTGTAAGACCAAGACCAAAAGCAAAGCCTGTGTATTCCTCAGGGTCAATACCGCCAGCCTTAAGCACCTCAGGATGAATCATACCACATGGGCAAAGCTCAAGCCAGCCGCTGTGCTTACAGGACGGACAGCCGTCACCGCCGCAAATAAGGCAGCTTATATCCAACTCAAAGCCAGGCTCAACGAATGGGAAAAAGCCCGGACGGAGTCTTACCTTAATATCCTTCCGGAACACCTCTGAAAGCATTGTTTTCATGAAGTAAATAAGATTTGAAATGGAAATATTCTTGTCAACCATAACACCCTCCATCTGGAAGAAGGTGTTTTCATGGCAGGCATCGGTCGCTTCATTTCTGAAGCATCTGCCCGGGAATATAGCCTTGATAGGCACACCGTCATTAACAAGTGCATCCTTATATTTTTTATAGATAGCATTCTGTGCAGCTGAGGTCTGTGACTTCAAAAGCTGACCGTTTTCAAGGTAATAGGTATCCTGCATATCACGGGCAGGATGATGCTTTGGAATATTCAGAGACTCAAAGCACTCATAGTCGGTTACAACCTCACTGTAATCCTCAACCGTAAAGCCCATTGATTTGAATATTCTTTCAACCTCGCGCTGAACAAGCGTAATCGGATGATATGAACCCCTGTCAAGCTTTGCAGGCATTGACAAATCAAATTCAGGCATAAGATTAATCTGTGCCTCTATTTCCTTTTTCTTAAGTTCCTCTGTTTTAGCGGCAATTTTTTCTGCAACAGCACCCTTAAGCTCGTTTACCTTTTGACCAAAGGTTTTTTTCTCATCATTTGAAAGCTCCTTCATGCCTTTAAGAAGATCGGTTACACTGCCCTTCTTGCCAAGGTAAGCAACACGAACATTCTCAAGCTCAGACATGCTTTCAATCTTTTCAAGCTCTTTTTCAAACTTCTCTTTAAGACTGATAATCTTTGCGTCCATACTAACCTCCATATAAAAAATAAAACCGCCTCAAAAATGAGGCGGAATAATTCCGTGGTACCACTCAAATTACAGCAATACAAAATCGCTGTCACTCTGTTTGCTTTAACGCAGCAGCTACGTTCGGCTTACTTTCTCACCGAAGGCTCACAAGCTGAAATTCATTTTCAGATAATATATATGCTTTCACCCAACGCATACTCTCTGCAATATTAATCAAAAAACTACTTACACTTGGTCTTTGCTTTTAACTATTACAGTGATTATAAACCAAAAAAGACACATAAGTCAAGCATTTTAAATCTAATTTCTTCATATAAATTAAAAAAGGTATTGTAATTTTGCTAAAAAATGTATATAATTATTTTGTAATGCTTTACAGGGAGGTGACTTTACCGTGACAGATAAAACCATGACTTTCAGAATTGGTGATGAAAAGGAAGATATTATGAAGGAAACCCTGACCGTTGTTTTTGACGCGCTTCAGGAAAAGGGCTACAATCCGATTAACCAGATTGTCGGATATATTCTTTCAGAGGATCCAACCTACATCACAACTCATAATAACGCAAGAAGTCTTATCAGAAGGATTGACCGTGATGAGCTTATGGCGGCGATGGTAAAGTCTTATCTCGACTAAATTAAAAGGAGGGTTAT
The DNA here is from genome assembly GCA_029059925.1 of Eubacterium sp. Taxonomy (GTDB): domain Bacteria; phylum Bacillota; class Clostridia; order Oscillospirales; family Acutalibacteraceae; genus Eubacterium_R. The sequence continues at coordinate 2,210 of JAIDVA010000244.1, forward strand.
CTTTGGCAGACAAGAAAAATGAAAAATTCCTTGAGTACAAAGGTAAACCTTTGGTTAGATGCGACAAAACAATTTACTATGGCAACATGAGCGATCCATATGTAATTTGCCTTAACGTGCTTGACGAAAAAAATCTTGAAGATTTAAAAATGTCAGGAAGGGTTGTTATTCAGCTTATTAATACTGACCCCGATGTATCACCAAAGGACAAAATAGTTAAGAAAAGCGAAAAGTCAGGTCTCTTCAATGCACTTGACCTTGGCGCAGTATGGCTTGAAAGAGCTTTAAAGTAAATGCAAAAACCGATTGACTGATTCAATCGGTTTTTCTTTGTAATATAGTAAACAACCTTTTTATATAAACAAGGAGACTATTATGTATACAGCTGACAATAAAAGATATGAAAAAATGACTTATAATTTCTGCGGAAAAAGCGGCTTGCAGCTGCCTAAAATTTCAATCGGTCTGTGGCAGAACTTTGGAATTAACGATGACTACGAAACAATGAAGGATATCATCCTTACTGCCTTTGACCATGGAATAACACATTTTGATCTGGCAAACAACTACGGACCTGAACCGGGCAGAGCAGAAATCAATTTCGGCAAAATATTCAAAGAAAACCTTAAGCCTTATAGAGATGAAATCATAATCAGCACTAAGGCAGGCTATGAAATGTGGGATGGACCTTACGGCGGCAGAGGCGGCAGCAGAAAATATCTTACTGCATCACTTGACCAGAGCCTGCAGCGTATGGGGCTTGATTATGTTGATATATTCTATCATCACTGCCTTGCACCTGAAACGCCGCTTAAAGAAACTGCACTCTGTCTTGCAGATATCACACGTCAGGGCAAGACATTGTATGTTGGTGTGAGCAATTATGACGGTCACAAAATGCACAAAATGCACCATAAGTGTGATGATTATAATGCTCCGTTTATCATTAATCAGAACCGTTATTCAATTTTTGACAGAACGATTGAACATAACGATTTGAAAAAAGAGGCGGTAAGCAAGGGCAAAGGAATTATTGCCTTCTCACCTCTTGCACAGGGTCAGCTTTCTGATAAATACGAAAACGGAATACCTGAAAATTCTCGTCTTTATAACAATGAAAAGCTGCAGGCACATGTTGGATATGATGAAAACAGACCCAAACAAATTAAACAGCTTTGTCAAATGGCACACGAGCGTGGCGAAACATTGTCACAAATGGCAATTCAGTGGCTGCTTGCGGACAATGCAATTACCTCTGTCTTAGTTGGGGTTCATTCAAAAGAACAGCTGTTAGAGAATCTGAAGGCACTTGACTTTGCACCGCTCACCAAAGCCGAGCTTGTTCAAATCAACGGCATAACGAAGAATAGCTAAACAAAATATTTTATTCAAAGCAACAAATTTTTATTTTAAATTTTTGTTGCTTTTTTGATTTTATGATAGTATTAATAACAGAAAGACCAGCTATAAAAAGTCAATAGGAAAAT
>JAIDVA010000245.1 GCA_029059925.1 Eubacterium sp.
AATGTTGGCGGGCGCACACTGTGCGCCCCTACGAATCACGCAATCTACATTTTCGTAGGGTGCGATGCCTACATCGCACCGCGGACCGATGTGAGCATCGGTCCCTACGATTGTTTGGCTGACACTTACTACGCTAAACAATAATTTGTTTAAAGGAATCATAGATTATGCAAATAAAAGCAATTGCAAAAATCAAAACGGATATGCCGGACAAGTTTGGAATTCCTCGCCAAAGCGGAATTGTTGAAGACCTTATTGGCAGAATAATATTTGAACCTGAGTACAGGGTCAAGGAAGCCTTGCGGGGAATAGAGGAATTTTCACATCTTTGGCTCTTATGGGAATTCAGCGAAAATAAGCGTGATGCTTGGACTCCTACTGTTCGTCCGCCAAGGCTCGGCGGTGAAAAACGCAAGGGTGTTTTTGCTACACGCTCGCCATTCAGACCCAATCCAATCGGTATGTCCTGCGTTAAGCTTGAACGTGTTGAATACACAAAGGAATATGGTCCTGTTATTTATGTAAGTGGTGTTGATTTAATGAATGACACACCGATATATGACATTAAGCCATATATAACCTATACAGACAGCAGACCTGATGCTGTGCAGGGCTTTGCTGAGGACTATAAGAACTATGCCTTAGATGTTATATGTAATGAAAATCTGCTTGATATGATACCGAAAAGCAAACAGGCAGGCTTACTGGGGATTCTAAGGCATGATCCCAGACCGGCATATCAGAATGACCCTGACAGAATTTATGGTGTAAGGTATATGTGCTTTGATGTTCACTTCAGAGTTCAGGATAAAATACTGACAGTTATTGATATTGAAAAAGTGCAGGACTGAATTGTTCCTGCACTTTTTTGCTAATAATTATATTTTTTCTTATTTGTAATAAAGAAGATAATTGTTAAAATCAGTGTTGCACTCTCTGCTGCTGTTATAGCTAACCAGATTCCGTTTATGCCTAAAAATATCGGTAGAATCATAACTGCTGCAACCTGAAAAATAAGGGTTCGTGTGAAGGAAATAATTGCAGAAACAACTCCATTATTAAGTCCTGTGAAAAAGGCAGAGGAGAATATGTTGAAGCCGCAAAAAAGAAATGAGAATGAGTATATTTTCAGTGCATTTGATGTCATATCGTGCAGCTGAGCATCATATTCTACAAATATATTTGAAATAGGGTTTGAAAATGTAACTGCAATGGTTAACATAGCAATCGAAACAATTGATGTAAGCACAAGGCTTTTTTTCAGAACATTTTTTAGCTCATTACTGTTTTTTGCGCCGTAATTGTAGCCGATTATCGGATTTACTCCTATAGCATAGCCAAAGAAAAATGCCATGAATATAAAGCTGACATACATAACCACACCATATGCAGATATTCCATCCTCAGCTGCAAGCTTTATAAGCTGCAGGTTGTAAAGGATGCTTACAATTGAATTTGATAGATTAGTCAGCATTTCAGATGATCCGTTAAGGCAAGCCTTGCCCAGTGCTTTAAGCTCTATTTTAGTTTTTACTAATCTCAGCAGGCTGTCGTTTTTTCTTGCAAAATAGATAACGGGTATTATTCCGCCGACAATCTGGCTGAAAGCAGTTGCTGCCGCTGCACCTGCAATGCCGAAATCAAAAACATATACCAAAAGAAAGTCAAGTATAATATTGCAAAGCCCTGCTGAAATGGAAATACCAAGACCAAGACCTGCCTTGCCTGCTGTTACGAGAAAGCTTTGAAAGCTGTTTTGAAGCATAAAGAAGCATTCAACACTGATAAGAATTCTTCCGTAAAGTACACAGTCAGCAAAAATTAAATCACTTGCACCGAGTGCTCTTGAAATCTGCGGCATAAATATAAAGCAGATGATTGATACAGCAAGCGAAAAAATGATTACAACATAGGTCATCATTGAGAAATAGCGGTTTGCTTTTTCTCTGTCGCCCTCTCCCATAGTTTTTGCAACAAGTGCACTTCCGCCTGTACCAATCATAAAACCAAACGCACCAACAGCCATAAGAATAGGGAAAATCAGATTTACTGCTGCAAAAGCATTTTTACCGACAAAATTTGATACAAAAAAGCCATCAACAATACTGTAAATTGATGTGACAATCATCATAAATATTGTAGGTAAAACAAATTTCAGCAAGCTTTTGTAAGTAAAGTGATCTGACAATTTAATTTTCATACAACACCTCTGATATTTTTTATTTATTTTAACCTATAAGTCGTATTCTGAAAATGTAATATCAGAATAATAAAAAGGTCGAATAAGAATACCGAGCGCACTCGACATCTTATCCGACCGTTATAGTTACGACTATAAGTCCTCCGATGAACAGTGACAATATAACATATATACTGTATATTGTCAACCTAGTATTTATATTATGGTAATTAAATCTTTCTTATACTTATTTCACCGCTGCGAAGCGTAATATGCTCACCGTTTTTGAGCTCAACCTCAAGTCCGCCGGTTTCATCAATAGCAACAGCTAGCGCAGGCGTAACTCTGCCGTTTTGTATAAACTTGATTCGTTCACCGATTACAAGTGAATGACTGCGATAATAATCAATAAAGCTTTTGTAATCACCGCCTGTGATATTAAGCAGCTCATCTGCTATTGCACCGATAAGACGGCTGCGGCTGATGTTGACATTAAGACATCCTGCTCCCTCAACATTATCGGGGAAATCGGAGGTGTTGATATTTACACCAATTCCGATAATGACACTGTCAACTGTTCCGTCTTCAAAGTTTGTCATAGCTTCTGTCAGTATTCCGCAGATTTTTTTGCCGTCAAGATAAACGTCATTTACCCATTTTATTTTAGGCTTTTTATCTGTCAGCCTTTCTATAGCACGGCAAACAGCTACTGCCGCCGCAGTTGTTGCTGTAACTGCATTTTGCAGGCTTGTATTCGGTCTTATAACCAGACTGAAATAGATTCCTGTTGTCGGCGGTGAATAAAAGCTTTTTCCCTGTCTGCCTCTGCCGGCTGTCTGCTTATCTGCCACTGTTAAAAATTCACCCTGCTTGCCGTCAGCAAGAATCCGCTTGCAGCAATTGTTTGTAGAGTCGGTCGTGCCGTAATAGAAAACCTCTATATTGTTTTTCATATTTGCACGGATACTCTGAGCGGATATCAGGTCGTTATTCTCAGTCAGCATATAGCCTTTGTTTGTAACCGCGTCTATATTATATCCATCTGCTGTAAGTGCTTTAATTGCTTTCCACACAGCTGCACGGCTTTTTCCGAATTTGTCGGCAAGTTCCTGACCGCTTATGTAGTCTTTGCTGTTTAAAAGCTCATATAAAATATCGTTTTTCAGTGCCATTGTCAACCTCCTATGCAAAATGAGTTTACAATAC
>JAIDVA010000246.1 GCA_029059925.1 Eubacterium sp.
GAAAAATACATCGTAAGCCTTTTCATATTCACCCAAAAGCTCATAGGCAACACCAAGATTATAATAACATTCACCACTGTAAGGATTCGGATTTCTCCATGTCTGCTTTTCAATCGCCTGTTTAAAATAGCCAATGCTTTCTTTAATCTGTCCGTTTCTCAACAGGAGCAAGCCATAAGCATTGTTAAGACGGATGTCAGTTTTATCCCTTTTCAAACCCTCCAGATAATAGTCGGCAGGTGAAAAGGTTGCGTGGCGATACTGCTCTAAATGCTGACCTGCAAGATACAATTCTTCAAGTGATTTTACGTTTTCAGGCTTTTCAAGTGCCTTGGCAGGCTCAGGTATAGGCTGATTCACCTTGACATATTCCTGATATTCACATAACAATCTGCCATTATCATTATAAACACGGATACAATAATCACACAAACCATCCACCGTGTCACAAAAGCTCTTTTCGGGTGAAAGCGTTACTGTTTTTGAATAAATTTCTTCACCGTCTGAGGTTACTTTAATAACGGCATTCTCATAAACAGCCGTGGTGTAAACCTTAATCGTATTTTCATCAACACCGATTACGGCATCCTTTGTTGCGTTTGATACTCTGCCGACAGTTTTATAAGGCATAAAATACTGTGTAAATACCTTTTCCTCCTGCGGCTTAAGCCAAGTGAAATCAGGTTGGTTATCTGTAAATACACCTGTCATCAGTTCAATATACGGACCATCCTCATCCGTGAGATTTTTGTCCCACATTTTGCCAAAGTCACCGCATCCCCATGTCCACTGTTTTTTACCCGGAGAAATATGATGGTCAGCAACGTGCAGAAGTCCGGCATCCTTACCCTCATCAAAATTGCCGATGAAATCAAAATCGGAATGTGCAGCCATATATGAGGTAGGCACCTTGATATTTTTGTAGCGTGAAATATCAACGCCTGCCGAATAATCATATTTATAATATTCACCCATAGCAATCGGGAATTCAGACACATCACGCTTGCCGTGGTCATATACAGCATTGACATCAGGCGGGAATACAGAAAAGGTATCATCATTCACCGCAACAGCCGGATTTGCCCACCACAAAAAGGTCTGCGGATAATCTGTAGGATTATAAAGCTGACCCTTAATCTCAATATAAGCCTTATCAGGATAAATGGTAACAGCCGCCATACCCTTAGTGCCATACATAACGTCTGTCTCACCGACATAAGCAGTTACAGAACCATCTTCATTTTCACTGATGGAATAATCAACAGGGCTGAAGGTCGACGGTCTGTGGTGCTGCGGCCAGTTGAATTCTATTCCGCCCGAAATCCACGGACCTGCAAGACCGACAAGTGCTGGCTTAATCACCTGATTATAATATACAAAATCATAACCGTTTGTCTTGTCATATGCACGCTGAATTCTTCCGCCGAGCTCGGGGAGAATCATAACATACAAATAATCATTTTCCAGAATCAGAGCGGTATACTCTTTCAGCTCTTTTTCATCATAAATTTTTTCAGTTACAGGAAGCGGATACACCTTTCCCGTACTGCCCTGATAGGCGCGCTTTTCAATAAAAAGCGGACTTTTTTCAGGCTCGGCAATCCGATAAGTAGGAATTTTTATAATTTCTTTGCGAATTTCAGCTTTCATATTACACCTCAAGAATTTAGAAATATTGACCTTATAAT
>JAIDVA010000247.1 GCA_029059925.1 Eubacterium sp.
TGTAGTCTTTGCAACTACGTCTGAGCCGACAAATGGAAACTTTTCTCTCGGGTGAATGACGAATGAATTATGATCAAGTACCTTGCGGTCACCGATGGTTTTTGTGAGGTGGTCAACTCTTAAAAGGTCGTTGCCGCACTCTCTGTCGGGCTTAAAATCAACATATGGGAAACGTCTGCTAGAAACAGGCATTTCAATCATTTCAAGGGCATCAAGCTGCTTTTTACGGCTTGTTGCCTGCTTTGATTTCGCAGCGTTTGCAGAGAATCGCTGAATAAATTCCTGTAATTCCTTAATTTTCTGCTCATTCTTTTTGTTCTGGTCACGTGCCTGTCTCTGGCGCATCTGTGTGTATTCATACCAGAAATCATAGTTACCTGTGTAAAGCTGAATTTTACCGAAGTCAACATCACAGATATGTGTGCACACCTTGTTTAAGAAGTGACGGTCGTGTGATACAACGATAACGGTATTCTCAAAGTCAAGCAAAAAGTTTTCAAGCCAGCGGATAGCCGAAAGATCAAGGTGGTTGGTAGGCTCGTCAAGCAGAAGAATATCGGGGTTGCCGAAAAGTGCCTGAGCAAGCAGCACCTTAACCTTCATATCAGAAGGCAGCTCTGCCATCTGCATATAGTGATACTCGTCGGGTACACCTAATTTGTTGAGCATAAAGGCTGCGTCGGATTCTGCATTCCAGCCGTCCATATCAGCGAATTCTGCTTCAAGCTCGCCCGCCTTGATGCCGTCTTCTTCCGAAAAGTCCTCTTTCATATAAAGAGCGTCCTTTTCCTCCATAATTTCAATCAGTCTTGGGTTGCCCATTAAAACTGTGCGGATAACCTCATATTCATCATAAGCAAAGTGGTCCTGCTTCAAAACTGAGAGACGCTCACCCGGAGTGATGAAAACCTCACCCTTCTGTGGATCAAGCTCGCCTGAAAGCACCTTTAAAAAGGTGGATTTGCCTGCACCGTTTGCACCGATAATACCATAGCAGTTGCCGGGCGAAAATGTAACATTAACTCTTTCAAAAAGAGCTCTGCCGCCGAACTGAACGGTAATGTTGTTTGCCTGAATCATTCTGATTCCTCCCATAAAATACGAAAAAAATAAATAAATCCGTAAGCATTCTGCACTATATGATACTACAT
>JAIDVA010000248.1 GCA_029059925.1 Eubacterium sp.
GTTTAACTATTACAGAAATCGCACATATTCAACAACTAATTCAAGATTTGAAAAATGCAAAGCAGTAAAGTATAAATTTTCCTTTACAAATAATAATAATTGTGATATAATCATCACGCTGTGACGGATTACACGGTTATGGGTGCAAGCCTGATAAGGAATCACCTATCCCATTACTGAGTTTTTCGACAATCGGCAAAATATTTTAAATGAGGTGAAAATTATGACACAGGCTGAAAAGCAGGCAATTATGGCAGAGTATGCTACACACGAGGGTGACACAGGTTCTCCTGAGGTACAGATTGCTGTTCTCACAACAAGAATCAACGAGCTTACCGCTCACCTTAAGGTGCATAAGAAGGACCACCACTCACGTCGCGGTCTTCTTAAGATGGTAGGTCACAGAAGAAACCTTCTTGTATATCTTTACAATAAGGATATCGAAAGATACCGTGCACTTATCAAAAAGCTTGGTATCCGTGATACTCTCGACAAATAATTTGTCAGATAGGCAAGCATCTGCGTGGTGCTTGCCTTGTTTTACTTTATTTTAGGTTATAGATTTTCGGATAACCTATTGAATTTGTAATCAAAGGAGGGGCAGACAATAGTAGTAAATTGAGCATATAATCGGGCAAAATATATGTTGAATTTATTACTATTGCACCTCCTTTCATTAAAATAAAATTTTATCAGAAATGAGGTATGAAAAATGTTTTTCAAAAACTTTAAGGTTTGGGAAACTGAGCTTGCCGGCAGAAAGCTTACACTTGAGACCGGTAAAATGGCAGGTCTCGCAAACGCATCTATCTTAGCAAGATACGGCGAAACAGAGGTACTTTGTAACGTAACAGCATCTGCTAAGCCAAGAGAGGGCGTTGATTTCTTCCCGCTTTCAGTTGACTATGAAGAGAAAATGTATTCTGTAGGCAGAATCCCAGGTTCTTTCTTAAGAAGAGAGGGACGTGCAAGCGAAAAGGCTATCCTTACATCTCGCTGCATCGACCGCCCTATCAGACCGCTTTTCCCTAAGGATTTAAGAAATGACTGCTCAGTTGTTGCAACAGTTATGTCTGTTGACCCTGACTGCTCACCTGAAATCACAGCAGCTATCGGTGTATCAGCAGCAATTGCAATTTCAGATATTCCTTGGGACGGTCCTATTTCATCTGTTAACGTTGGTCTTGTTGACGGCGAAATCGTTATCAATCCAACTCTTGAACAGAGAGAAAAGACTGAGCTTACACTTACAGTTGCATCAACTGCTGACCTTGTTGCAATGATTGAGGCAGGCGGTAATGAAATTGATGACGACACAATGTTCAACGCTATTATGGCAGGTCACGAGGAGAACAAGAAAATTGTTCAGTTCATTCAGGGCATTGTTGATGAAATCGGCAAGCCGAAGTTTGCTTATGAATCATCAGATCCCGATCCTGCAATTATGGCTGAGATTGAGGAATTCTGCATTGAGGATGTAAAGAAGGCACTTGACACTGATGATAAGCTTATTCGTGATGAGGCTCTCCTCCCTATTTATGCAGCAGTTCATGAAAAGTTCGACGAGCGTTTTGAAGGCAACGAGGGCAAGCTTGACGAAATTATGTATCTTGTTCAAAAGCACGTTGTTCGCGCTTGGCTCAAGGACGAGCATAAGAGAGTTGACGGCAGAGGAATTGACGAAATCCGTCCGCTCAATGCTGAGGTTGATTTGCTTGCAAGAGTTCACGGCTCAGGTCTCTTCACAAGAGGTCAGACACAGGTGCTTTCTGTAACAACACTCGGTCCTATGAACGACTCACAGCTGCTTGACGGTCTTGACGAGCAGACTGAAAAGAGATATATCCACCACTACAACTTCCCGTCATACTCTGTTGGTGAAACAAAGCCATCAAGAGGTCCGGGCAGACGTGAAATCGGTCACGGCGCACTTGCTGAAAAGGCACTTGTTCCTGTTCTTCCAAGTGTTGACGAGTTCCCATATGCAATCCGTGTTGTATCAGAGGTTCTTTCTTCAAACGGTTCAACATCACAGGGCTCAATCTGCGGCTCAACACTTTCTCTTATGGCTGCAGGTGTTCCGATTAAGGCTCCTGTTGCAGGTATCAGCTGTGGTCTTATCACAGGCGACGAAGGCGTTTACGGCGACTTCATGACAATGGTTGATATTCAGGGTCTTGAAGATTTCTACGGCGACATGGACTTTAAGGTTGCAGGTACAAAGAAGGGTATCACTGCTATTCAGATGGACCTTAAGGTACACGGTCTTACACCTGAAATCATTAAGGAGGCTTTTGCAAAAACACATGCTGCAAGAGATTATATCCTTGATGAAGTTATGCTTCCTGCTATCAGTGAGCCAAGAAAAGAGCTTTCAAAATATGCTCCTAAGATGTACACCCTTACAATCAATCCTGATAAGATTGGTGATGTTATCGGCAAGGGCGGCAAGGTAATTCAGGAGATTCAGGCTGACTACGATGTTAAGATTAACATTGAAGAGGACGGCAGAGTATTCATCAGCGGTGTTGATGCTGATAAGTGCGAGGGTGCTGTTAACATTGTTAAGCTTATCGCTACTGATCCTGAGGTTGGCTCATTCTACAATGGTATTGTTACAAGAGTTATGAACTTTGGTGCATTTGTTGAAATTGCTCCGGGCAAAGAAGGTCTTGTTCATATTTCTCGCCTTGATGTTAAGAGAACTGAAAAGGTTGAGGATGTTGTTAACGTTGGTGATTCTATCATTGTTAAATGCATTGAGATTGATGATCAGGGCAGAATCAACCTTTCAAGAAGAGATGCACTCATCGAGCTTGAGGGTATGACACCTGAAAACGATATCGACGAGGCTCCAAGAAAGCCAAGAAGAGATAATCACCGCCCAAGAAGATAATCCAAGGTGAAATCAGTCAATAAAACTACAGCCACGGCAGTTAAATTGCCGTGGCTTTTCTTATATCCGGTGATTAAGTAATCCTTACCACTGATGAACATTATCATAATTCCTTTGTAAATATAATCTCCAAGTCATTGCAAAACGGGAAAAAGCTGCCTGCATCCTGATACCCGAGCTTTCTGTAAAAATGCTGTGCACACTCATTCGCCTGCGTTGAGGTCATCAGTCTATCATAGCCAATCCTTCTCATTTCGCCTTCCCAGAATTTCACAAGCCGTGTGCCATAACCCTTACCTCTGTATTCTTCAAGCAGATACAGCATATTCATAAATGGTATTTCATCCCAGAAAAGATTATATCTGAGCCAGCCTGCAAAACGGCTATCAATAAGTATAATAATCTCACGCTTATTTTTTATAGTCTCTTCCCATATCTCTTCTTTAATATGACTGTCCTTGCTAAGGAGTAAATCCTTATCTTCCATAACTGCATATCTTATTTCAATTATATGCTTTCCTGCGTTAGCTTCCATCTTCATTAACTTTCTTCTAAATATATAATATAACAAGCAATATAAATTATTCCAGTTCCAATAATAACATAGGAATTTATAAAAGTCTACAAATTTTTCTGTTGACTTTATTGGTCTTTTAGGTTATTTTAGAAATAGGCTTTGTTTTTACTAAAAATATCAGGAGTCAAATATGGACAAAATAACTGTCAGTTCACAGCAATTTGTTGATGAGCATGGAAGAGAACGAATTTTTTATGGTGTAAATATCGGCGGCAAAAACATCCCCTATATGAATGCATTCGATAATTCGGCATCTGAAGATATATTGAAAAACCACATTGAATACTTACATTCACACGGAATTAACATAATTCGGTTTTTTCTAAACTGGTCATATCTTGAGCCTCAGCCAAAGCAATATAATGAAAAGGTTCTTAAAGATATTGAAAAATTCCTTGATATCTGTGAACATAACAGCATTTATGTTTATCTTGATATGCACCAGGATTTATACAGCGCATTTTGTGATACAAAAAATATAAATCACCAGACCGTATTACACGGCAACGGTGCACCGCACTGGGCATGTGTGACGAATGGTATAAAATTCAAGCAACCAAAGAAAATATGGGCTGAGGGTTATTTTATAAACAAAGCCGTACATAATGCTTTCAACAATTTCTGGGACAATACAATAGTTGAAGGACAGGGCTTGCAGGAGCATTTCTGCGATTTGTGGAGAATGCTTGCAAAACGATTCGGCAATCATCCCGCACTGCTTGGATTTGATATATTCAATGAGCCATTCCCGTATACCTATGGTAAAAACATATTTTTTATTATTGTGAAATCGGCAATAAAAACATCTCTTAAAAATCACAGGGTAAGCAAGCTTAAGCTATTAAAAGCGCTGGCAAAAAAAGAACCGCTGCCGGCACTGCTCAGTCAATATAACAGCGAAATTATATATGAAATAACCATGCCTGCTCATAAATATGTTGAAAAATTTGACAAAGAAAAATATTCTCCTTTTATGAACAAGGTTACATCTGCTATAAGAGAAAAAACCGAAAACGGCATCATATTTATGGAAAACTGTTATTATTCCAATCTCGGTATCCCTTTTTCAGCACCGCCCATTACAGTTAACCAAAAGCGTGAAAACAATCAGGCATTCGCTCCTCATGCATATGACATTATGGTTTAC
>JAIDVA010000249.1 GCA_029059925.1 Eubacterium sp.
TAATAGCTCAGATCAATATCAGCAAAAGGATTATGAGCGAATATTAAATACCGAAAGCAAAAAAAGCATACAGCTGTGGGCATGGAAAAATGATAAAGCCGCTGCAGAATTTGCCGTTTTATGTGCAGATAAAGATATTGAAAATGTATCTTTGAATGTATCTGATTTATTAGGTGAAGCAGGCAAAATTCCATCTTCACAGGTTAGACTTTCTTTTATTAAAGATGTTAAGGCATACACAGGTCATGCAGGTTGGTACGCAAATAATCCGAAAAATATTTTGCCGCGTGGTAAAAGGGAATACTATCCCGAGGTTATTTATTCTGACAAGCCGGTGGCTATAGCTAAAAATAGATTTCAGTTAGTATGGGCAGAGGTTTATATAACTAAAAATACAAGCCCCGGAATTTACAGCGGAACAATTACAATTTCTGCAGAAAATACAGAAAAAACAGTTACTCTTGATTATGCTGTTGAGGTGTTGAATATAACAATGCCGGATCCTGAAAATTATCTGTTTGACACTGAATACTGGAGTCATCCCTATAATGTTGCATACTATTATGATGTTGAGCCTTTTTCCGATGCGCATTTAAAGATTTTAAAACAGCATATGATGCTTTATAAAAAAATTGGCGGCCATGCAGTTACAGCAAGTATTGTTGAAGAGGCATGGGGCGGTCAAACCTATGGAGGCGGCAGAGCAGTTCATTATCCGTCTATGATAAAATGGATAAAAAGGACTGATGGTGAATGGGATTTTGATTATACTGATTTTGATAAATGGATACAGTTAAACAAATCTATAGGGCTTGCTGATAAAATAATATGCTACAGTATGATGCCTTGGAATGGTATTGTAAAATATTTTGATGAAAAAAAGAAAAAGGAAAGGAAAATAAAAGCTAATCCGGCACGTAAAAAGGATTATGAAAAAATATGGATGCCATTTTTGAAATCGTTTGTTAGGCATCTTGATGAAATGGATTGGTTTGATAGTACATATATTGGCTTTGATGAACGCCGTAATATGGAAACAGCTCTTGATTTAATTGATTCTGTAAAAAATAAAGATGGATTTGTGCTGAAAAAGTCTGCAGCGTTTAATGATTTTAAGCATAATGCTTCTGTTTTCAATAGACTTGATTATGCGTCGGTCGGACTTCAACAAATTCGTGACAACCTTCAGGATTTCAAAAGTCAGGTTGAACAAAGAAGAAATAATAAATGCGAAATAACTATGTATACAGCAACAGAGCATGTTCCGAACAGCTTTACCAAATCAATCCCTGTTGAAAGCTATTGGACAATTATGTTTGCAGGTGCTCTTAACACAACGGGATTTCTCAGATGGGCATATGATGCGTGGGTTGAAAATCCTTTGAAGGAATCTACCCATTGGTCTTTCCCTGCGGGTGATTGCTTTCTTGTTTATCCGTCATATAAAAATGATGAACAACGGGAAAGCAAGTTTTCATTGCGTTTGGCTAAGCTTGATG
>JAIDVA010000025.1 GCA_029059925.1 Eubacterium sp.
TTATTATTCATTATTATCTCTCTGAGCATCAAGGAGTGCCTTAACCATGATTGAAAGACCAAACAGATTGATAAATCCTGCTGAGTCAGCCTGATTATAAGCACCGCCGTCTTCACCAAAGGAAGCAATGTTTTCATCATAAAGAGTGTATGGCGATGTGATACCTGCGTTGATGATATTGCCCTTATATAACTTAAGCTTAACATCACCTGTAACAGTTTCCTGTGTTTTGTCAACGAATGCTGAGAGTGCTTCTCTGAGAGGAGTAAACCATAAGCCGTTGTATACAAGCTCGCCGAATTTCTGAGCAACAAGCTTTTTGTAGTGTGATGTCTCACGGTCAAGTGTAATCATTTCAAGCAGCTCGTGAGCCTTGTAAAGGATTGCACCGCCCGGTGTCTCATAAACACCACGGCTCTTCATACCAACAAGACGGTTTTCAACAATGTCAAGAAGACCGATACCATTAGCGCCGCCAAGCTCGTTGAGCTTTTCAACAATAGCAAGTGCTTTAATTTCCTCACCGTCGATAGCGGTAGGAATACCTTTTTCAAAATGAACTGTAACATAAGTAGGCTCATCGGGTGCCTGCTCAGGGGCAACACCAAGCTCAAGGAAACCTTCTTTTGCATACATTGGTTCGTTTGCAGGGTCTTCAAGGTCAAGTCCTTCGTGTGAAAGGTGCCAAACATTCTTGTCCTTGGAATAGTTTGTCTCACGGTTTATTTTAAGAGGAATGTTGTGTGCCTCAGCATAGTCGATTTCCTCTTCACGTGACTTAATGTCCCATGTTCTCCATGGTGCAATAATCTCCATCTGTGGAGCAAACGCCTTGAGTGTAAGCTCGAATCTTACCTGATCATTGCCCTTACCTGTGCAGCCGTGGCAGATTGCATCTGCGCCCTCTTTGATTGCGATTTCTGCAAGTCCCTTTGCAATGCAAGGACGAGCGTGTGATGTGCCGAGCAAGTATGTCTCATAATCAGCACCAGCTTTGAGACAAGGCCAGATATAATCCTCAACATATTCGTCCTTTAAATCAAGAACATAAAGCTTTGATGCACCTGTTGCAATAGCCTTTTCCTCAAGTCCGTCAAGCTCAGTGCCCTGTCCAACGTCACCTGATACAGCGATTACCTCACAGTTGTTGTAGTTTTCCTTAAGCCATGGAATAATGATTGATGTGTCAAGTCCGCCTGAATAGGCAAGAACAACCTTTTTAATATCCTTTGCCATAATAATATCTCCTTATACAAAATGGTTTTTATTTTTAACTGTATACCATTATAATAATACTTAACACTATTTTCAACCCTTTTTGTTAAGTTTGTATAAATATTCAAATATAACGATGTTTATGCAATATTATTGTATAATTTTACACAACAAAGTTAGTTTGCAAATAAAAATAGATATAGGATACAAAAATTTAAAGCAAAAGAAATTAATGTACGATATACCAATCAAGATTAAATATCTCAATTGTCCTGTATATAAT
>JAIDVA010000250.1 GCA_029059925.1 Eubacterium sp.
ATATTACATTTATGCAAGAGATGCTGCTGAAAATATAATTCTGCTTGATACCTTTACAGTTGATAAAATCGATAGCCTGACCCCGGTAATTTCTGATGTTCAAATTGAAAATGCAGATGATTCAACAATAATTACTGTCACAGCATCAGATTCACAGTCCGGCATTGCTGCTTACAGTATTGACAATGGTCAGACCTGGCAGGACAGCAATATATTGGAAATAGAAAAGGATTCCAAAAACTATATTGATATTAAGGTTAAGGATAATGTAGGCAACGTTGCATCAAGGCGTCATGTTTTTTATACCCCTCAGATGTATATTGAAAATGACAAGCTTTGCCTATACAGTCCTAATCCTATGGCTGATGACAATACGATATATTACAGCTTTAAAAATATAGGGGGTACTGTTAAATATGAAAAACCTATGGATTTAGTTGATTGCCGTTCACGGATTTATATGGCTTTTTATAAAACATTCGGTAGATCAAATCCTTTAACAATTGACTATAAAGAACCAAACAGATTTTCTTATTCAGAGAGCAATGTTGATTTGTCATTAAGCTATAATTCTGTCAGATTTGATATTGCAAGAAAATATGCAGACGGTGAATGGTCTTATTCCTTTGATAATGTTCTTGAGATGAATGATAATGGTGCTCTGATTCGTGTGCGTATGCCTGATTTAAACACATATTATTTTGTTAAGCAGAGCAAGTATTTATACGTCAGCCAGAATTATGATTATGAATTGTCTGTTGTCTATGATGATAAGGACAGCAATATTGTTGAATATATTGTAAAATGTAATGATGTTTTTTATCATTATTCACCTGATGGAAAACTCGCTGAAATCAGCAGTAAGTATGGAACAGCTTTTTCATTTACCTATACAAATGATTATATCAAGATTCACGATGGTGCAGGCAGAATTACATTATTGAGCTTTGAAAATGAGTGGCTGAAAGTTACAGATGCGAGCGGTGCGGTTATTTCTTATCTGTTTGATGATGAAAAGCTTTTGCGCGTAACCGATCAGGCAGGTGTAATTATTGCTGAATATGCCTATACTGATGGTAAGATAAGCAAAAGTATGGATAAGTCTGTCTTTTACGATTCTGATGGCAGAGTAACACAGTACCTTTATGACAACGGCTATTCAATTAAATTTGAATATGGAAAAGACAGCGTTACCACTGCAAGCTCAGACGAAAAAACGTCAACCGTCACATATGACAAATATTATAATATATTATCCTCGACAGATAATTTCGGTGAGATAACAACCTATACCTATGATAAGAAAAATCTTGTCAAGGTTGAAAAATCTGGTGAGATTGTAGCGGAGTATTCCTATACGGCAAACGGAAATTTGTCAAAGAAAACCGAGTCCGGAGAAACGTATAGCTATTATTATGATGATAAAAACAGGCTTGAAAAAGTTTATCACGATAACAAATATACAGCTTATCAGTATGACGACGATGATAATATCATAAGTACGGGCGAATTTAATTATGTTACATTCTATACTCCTGCCATAAACTACACCTACGAAAATGGCTTGCTGGTAAAAATCGAGGATGTTGACAGCAAAACAGAAACATCATATAATTATGACAGCAGTGGTCGAGTTATCAAAACCACAACCGCAGTAACAGCAGAGGATGGCACGGTAACAACAACCACAACCGATAATCTGTATGATGAATACGGCAATCTCGCCAAAGTCACATCAACGAAAGAGGAAAACGGCGAAATCAGCATAGCCGTAACAGATAACACATATGATATCACAGGCAGATTGCTCAGTACATCATCAGGCGACAGTGAAACCTCATATGTATATGATGCAGCAGGCAGAACACTGCTTGTGCATTCTGACGAAGACTATAGCCGAACTGTTTATGATAATTACGGCAGAACAGTGCAGGAAATCTATAATAATGACTATAACCCTGAGCTTGATAACCTGCCGTATGCCTATACCGACAAAACAGCGGGTCATACCTATACCTATTCAGACACAAATAATCTGATAAGCGAAACTAACGAATACGGCATAACAACCGATTATGTGTATTCCGATGTTGGCACGCTGTATAAAAAATCGTTTGATATTTATGATTATTACTATCAAAACGACGGCAGATGTGACAGAATTGATGTGTCGGGCGAAACGGTTATTGATTATGAATATAACGTAACAGACAGCGGTGTTAAGCTTTCAAAAGACCAGTATTTGAACACAATAACCTATGCCGACGGAACGGTTGAACAGCAGATTGTTGACAAATACGGCAATATATATAAAAAACGTGTTGGTGATAATACATTTTATGATCTCAAAGTCTCAGAAGAAAAGAAACGCACTTTCTTCAATTACGAGACTGACAGGATAATACAAATCACCAATACAGATGATGTGCTGAATTATACCAATAAGAACTTTCCGTATGTAAATAATGTTTTCCTAGACTATACTGTCACAAAAGCCGACGATGTAACCACAATCAATGAAACCCATTACGGCGATAAATCCTATGAAACCGTAATAAGCGAAAATAATATAGCGTATACATCAGATGCGGGGACAATCAGCTATTCGTATGATTA
>JAIDVA010000251.1 GCA_029059925.1 Eubacterium sp.
AAGTGACTGTGATAATGATATCAAATATTTAGTTGCCTGTCAATACCAAAACCACAAATAAAACACAATATATTGTATTTTTTATTTTATCAAAGCGCAAAAATATGTATATACAGTATAATAGACAAAGGTCTGTTCCACACGGAATCTTCACAGAATCCCCCATTTAAAGAGCAAACGAACGGTTACAAAACAGCGTGAAACAAGTTTGTTAAAAAGCATAACATTCACAATTATAATTAAAATTCTGCATTCTGCACAAGCCATTTTGCAACAGCATCTTCATCATTACTTCCGATAACCTGTGTGGCAATCGCTTTTAATTCATCAACTGCATTTTCAACGGCATAACCCTCGTCGGCAATTTCAAACATATCCACATCATTTTCACCATCACCAAAAGCAACCACCCTGTCACAATTCAAGTGTTCTTTAAGCTGTCTGATTGCGTTTGCCTTTGACGCATCCTTCGGCATAATTTCAAGCCACCAATCATTTGAATAAGGCTCTCTGTAATAAATGCAATGATATGTTTTCTTATATCTTTCATATATCGGCTTAAGTTTGAATTCATCATCAATACATGTAAAATAAAAAATATCACCATTGTACAGCTCATTTTCGGAATTAACCCGATTTTCTCTTATATCATTTTTTCTTGATTTTATAAACTGCAGAGTATGACTATTACATTTTTCTTCATAATACGAAAATTTTTCCGATGAATCAATATACGAATAAACGATAGGATAAATCTCATGATTAATCAAATCGTCCAACAATTTATCCGCATCATTCAGATAGTTGGAAATTAAAATTTCACCGGTTGCATTATCAATTACAAATGTACCATTATATACAATCAAAGGAATTTCGGCATTCATCCCTTGAGTTACTTTATGAGCAGTTACATATGACCTCGCAGTTGCATATGAAAACAGCAAACCTTTTTCGACCAATGAATTAATTGTTTTGTTGGTATAATCTGAAGTTTTCTGATTGCTCCTGAGCAAAGTTTTATCCAAATCTGATACATATAATGTTTTCATAGTCACCTCATATAATGTTAAGTAAATCTGATATTGCATAAGCAATACCGTCATCATCATTGCTTTTTGTAACAAAGCCTGCAATTGCCTTTACCTGTTCATCTGCATTTCCCATTGCAACAGAATTATCATAGCCTCTGAGCATTTCGATATCATTCATATCATCACCGAACACTGCTATTTCTTCCGTTAAAAATCCAAAATGCTTTCTTACCCTTTCAGCCGCATTATATTTTGTTGCCGTTTTTGCAGTAATTTGAATTATTTTCCCGCTGTCTGTAAGACAAAAACTCACTTTTTTATCGCAGTACTCTTGCAAATCTTCAATCAATTCTATCGGCAGATCACTTACAATATCCACCATATTTTCATAATAAATTAAAATTTTTACAGTCTGTGCTGCACAATCAGATGTTATTTTTACTGTATCGGCCTTTTTTATTCCCCATATGTCATAAGCAAAATCATCTAACGGATTATTGAAGGCGTGCTTTTCATTCTTCATTTGTAAAGTGATATTTAATCCCTCGTATTTTTTTACAGCTTCAGCACAGTATAACACAATATTCGAGGGGATATATGTATAAAATATATTTTTATCAATTTCTATACATCCGCCGTTGCAATATATACCTCCGTCAAACAGGCTGAATTCTTCATCACCCCAGTCAAGCATTCCATCAAGAATAGGCGGTCTTGCAGTAGCGATAAAAAGTTTTATACCTCTGCATTTACATTCTGCCAATGCTGATTTTGCGGAATCAGGTATTTCTTTTCTGCTGTTTAATAATGTTCTGTCAAGGTCAAAAAATATTGCTTTAATCATATATATCCTCCTCAGTAAATTATTATTTATATTAGTAAGTGTTGGATAAATTATCGTAGGGAACGATGCCCACATCGTTCCGTTTACACATTTGATACAATTCGGTGCGATGTTATTCCCCTGTCAGGGGAAATGTCACGCAGTGACAAAAGGGTTCACATCACACCCTACGAAAACGTAGATTACGTGATTCGTAGGGGCGAACATCGTTCGCCCGTTACATAATATAATATCCACTGGCGCACACTGTGCGCCCCTACGATGTAAAATGAAACGCCAATTAATACGCTAAACAATAATTTATAATAACGCTTCTTTTAATTCCCCAACTGTTTTGACAATATAAGTCACACCTGCAGCAGACAGTTCATCATAATCGCCATAACCATATTCAACACCGATTGAATCAATACCAACCGTTTTCGCACCAAGAATATCGTGCATTCTGTCGCCAATCATAACCACTTTCGACTTATCTGTAATCTTACAGCTATGAAGTGCATACTCAATAACCTCTGCCTTTTTAGACCTTGTACCATCCATATTAGAGCCTGCAACAAACTCAAAAAACTTTGTAAGATCGAAATTATCCATAATTCTGTCAGTAAAATCCTGTGGCTTTGAGGTTGCAACAATCAGCCTTTTTCCATTTTCCTTCAATGCTTTAAGAAGGTCAGGTATTCCGTCATAAACTGCATTTTCCAGAAGTCCGTTTGTGCTGAAATATTCACGATAAAACAAGACTGCCTCCATTGCCTTTTTCTCATCAAATCCATAAAAATCCCTAAATGATTCGTGCAGCGGAGGACCAAGGAACTTTCTCAGCTCGTCCGTATTTTCAACACTGATATTATACTTTTTAAGTGCATAAATTATAGAATTCATAATTCCGGGTGACGAGTCCGTCAATGTTCCGTCCATATCAAATAAAATCACATCATATTTTTTCATAGCGTCCTCCTGTAATATAAACAATATAACAATAATTATATATCATTATTTTTTCACAATATCAATTCTATAACCAATAAAAACAAGGACCGAATCAATCGGTCCTCAAATTTATTTTATTAATGACTCGCCTGTCATTTCCTCAGGCTGAGGAAGGTCAAGCATTTTGAGCATTGTAGGCGCGATATCGCAAAGTCTGCCGCCTTCGCGGAGCTCAACACCCTCGCCGCAGTTTGCAGCAACAAACGGAACAGGGTTTGTTGTGTGCGCAGTAAATGGTGAGCCGTCAGGCTCCTTCATCTGGTCAGCATTACCATGGTCTGCTGTGATAAACAGGCAGCCGCCCATTTTCTTAACAGCCTCATAAAGCGAACCAACGCACTTATCAACAGCCTCAACGGCTGCAACAGCTGCATCAAAAATGCCTGTGTGACCAACCATATCGCAGTTTGCGAAGTTAACAATCACAACATCGTATTTGCCTGAAAGCACAGCCTCGTCAAGCTTTTCTGAAACCTCATATGCGCTCATCTCCGGCTTGAGGTCATAGGTTGCAACCTTTGGTGAAGGAATAAGAATTCTGTCCTCGCCCTCGTTAACAGCCTCAACACCGCCGTTAAAGAAGAAGGTTACATGAGCATATTTCTCGGTCTCTGCAATTCTGAGCTGTGTCATATCATTCTTTGCAAGGTACTCACCAAGCGTGTTTGCAAGGCTCTGTGGCTTGAAAGCAACAAGCACATTCGGCATTGTAGCGTCATACTGTGTCATACAAACGTATGTTACAGGGATTCTGTTACGCTCAAAGCCCTTAAAATCATCATCAACAAAGGTTCTTGTGATTTCTCTTGCTCTGTCAGGACGGAAGTTGAAAAACACAATACTGTCATTTTCGCCGATTCTGCCCTCGTTTTCAAGACAAACTGTAGGCTCGATGAACTCGTCTGTTACATTCTTGCCGTCAGCATCAACCTTTGCGTATGACTCTTCAATTGCCTGAACAGGATTATTTGTATGGATGCCCTCACCGAATACCAATGCATCATAAGCCTTTTTAACTCTGTCCCAGTTATTATCTCTGTCCATAGCATAGTATCTGCCGATGATTGTAGCAACCTTGCCTACACCAATCTCATCAAGCTTGCTGATTGCATCTGCAACAAAATCCTTACCGCTTGTAGGAGGAACGTCACGTCCGTCCATAATGCAGTGAAGATAAACCTTTTCAAGTCCCATTTTCTTAGCAAGCTCAACAATAGCCCAGATGTGAGAATTGTGAGAGTGAACACCGCCGTCACTCATAAGACCCATAAGATGAAGTGCGGTGCTGTTATCAATTGCATTCTGAACAGCAGCCTTCATAGCCTCATTCTCAAAGAAATCGCCGTCCTCGATTGACTTGGTGATTCTTGTAAGCTCCTGATAAACAATTCTGCCTGCACCGATATTTGTGTGGCCAACCTCTGAGTTACCCATCTGACCGTCCGGCAGACCGACATCCATACCTGATGCACCGATATAGGTGTAAGGATTTTCCGCCATAATTTTATCAAGATTTACTTTATTTGCAGCAACAACCGCATTGCCGTAATCGGATGAATTTTTACCAAAGCCATCCATAATACAAAGCACAACAGGCTTTTTCATAGTATTTTCCTCCATAGTCCTTAGCTAAACAAGAATCGAACCCAATAGCCTAAAATTTGTTGATTTAAACCTTATTTTGTTCAACTTTTGTTTAGCTATAGTTTAAGTGGGCAGGTATTAACCCACCCACAAATTATTTTTATTTGCTTGCAGCCTTAACGATGATTGAGAAATCCTCAGCCTTGAGAGATGCGCCGCCGATAAGTCCGCCGTCAACATTTACCTTAGCAACAAGCTCGTCAGCGTTCTTTGCATTCATTGAGCCACCGTACTGAATTGTAACCTTTTCAGCCATATCAGCACCATAAGCCTCTGCAATTGCCTCACGTACAAAGCCGTTGCCCTCGTCAGCCTGATCTGCAGTAGCTGTTACGCCTGTACCGATGGCCCATACAGGCTCATATGCGATAATTACGTTCTCAAGCTGCTCAGCTGAAACGTTTGTGAGTGCCATCTTTGTCTGATATTTAAGGAGAGTCTCTGTATAACCAAGCTCTCTCTGCTCAAGAGTTTCACCAACACAAACGATAGGCTTAAGACCCTTTTCAAGAGCCTTAAGTGTGCGGAGATTTACTGTCTGATCTGTTTCAGCAAAATACTGTCTTCTCTCGCTGTGACCGATAACTACATATTCAACACCAAGCTCGAGGAGCATATCTGCTGATACCTCACCTGTGTAAGCGCCGCTGTCCTTAAAATGAACATTCTCAGCACCGATTTTGATGTTTGAGCCCTTAGCAGCCTCAACTGCAGCAGGAACATCAACAAAAGGTACGCAAAGAACTACATCACAGTCTGCGTCAGCAACAAGCGGCTTCATTTCGTTAATAAGTGCTGTTGTCTGTGCAGGAGTGTTGTTCATTTTCCAATTGCCTGCAATAACAGCCTTTCTTAAATCTTTATTCATTTTCATATACCTCTTATTAATTATATTTATTTTGATTAGCTGATTTTGTTCTTAGGCAAGGCTTTGTTAAAATTTCACTGAAAGGAGCATACTTGGTGTATGTGACCGAATGAAATTTTGACACTAACGAAGCATAAGGGCAAAAGGAGCAATCAAAAATTAGTCTTTATCAGCAAGTGCACAAATACCCGGAAGATCCTTGCCCTCAAGGAACTCAAGTGAAGCACCACCGCCTGTTGAGATGTGGCTCATCTTGTCAGCAAAGCCAAGCTTTGTAACAGCAGCAACTGAATCACCGCCGCCAATTACTGAAATCGCACCTGACTCAGCAACAGCCTTAGCAACTGTAATTGTACCTGATGCAAAGTTATCCCACTCAGATACACCCATAGGACCATTCCAGATTACTGTGCCTGCACCCTTGATAGCATCAGCAAACATTTCCTCTGTCTTAGGACCAATATCAAGACCCATCCAACCGTCAGGAATTTCGTCACTGTTTACTACCATAAACTCTGTATTCTCGTCATACTCCTTACCAACCTTGTTATCAACAGGGATAAGGAACTTAACACCCTTTTCTTCAGCAGACTTCATCATTTCACCTGCTTTTTCAACCCAGTCAGCCTCAAGAAGTGAATCGCCGATGCTGTGACCGAGGAATTTCATAAAGGTATAAGCCATACCGCCGCCGATGATGATTGTGTCGCACTTTTCAATAAGGTTTGCAATTACGCCGATTTTATCTGAAACCTTAGCACCGCCGAGGATTGCAACAAGAGGTCTCTTCGGCTCAGCAAGGGCGCCGCCCATGAACTTGATTTCCTTCTGAATAAGATAACCGCAAACAGCAGGAAGATATGATGCAACACCTGTTGTTGAGCAATGAGCTCTGTGTGCAGTGCCGAAAGCATCGTTAACAAAGATATCTGCAAGAGATGCAAGCTCTTTTGAGAAGTTCTCTTCGTTCTTTGTCTCTTCTTTTCTGTAACGTACATTTTCAAGGAGCATTACTTCGCCGTCTTTAAGCTCATCGGCAATAGCCTTTGCATTGTCGCCTACAACATTCTCATCCTCAGCAAGCTTAACTTCAGTACCAAGATACTCTGAAAGCTTTTTAGCTACAGGAGCAAGGCTGAACTCAGGCTTATACTCGCCCTTTGGTCTGCCGAGATGTGAGCAAAGGATAACCTTTGCGCCATTCTCCATAAGATACTTAATGGTAGGAAGAGCAGCAACAATTCTCTTATCATTTGTGATTTCGCCGTCTTTAAGCGGAACGTTGAAATCGCAGCGAGCAAGAACTCTTTTGCCCTTAACGTCAATGTCTTCAATCGTTTTTTTGTTTAATGCGTCCATTGTATTACCTCTCTATATAATAATAAATTTTTAACAATAAAATTTTGCGTATATATTATATATTATTTTGCCCTGCAATGCAAGAAATAATTAGTCTTATTGTTATTTTTTGGACAATATAGGTTAAAACATTTTAATATGCCTTATCTACAGCATAAATTATACACAAAAAGCACAAATGAGAATGCTTCCCATTTGTGCTTTCTTTAGTTATTTACTTTCAGAATTAAAGCTCAATATCAGGCAGTTCAATCGGACCGTCACCGCCATTGCCGCCCGGAATTTCACCGCCGCTTGTGGTAACAACATCCATAGTAGCAAATGTGTTAATCTCTGCATCCGGCTTTAAATATTTCTCCTTCATCCTTATCCCTCCTTAATTTTAAATATAGTTTGATGCGGATATTCCGTATCTCATCATTGCATCGGTCAGCTTTCTCAGATTAGAATTCGGCATTGAATCCTGTATCTGCTTTGCATAGGACTCAACACTGTATCTCATTGTATTGCTTACAGCTGAATCACCATTCATAGCTGTAATATAAATATCCTTCTGCATTTTGTCAGCATTCAAATCATTGAATACAAAGGTATACGTTCCGTCACCGTTATCAACAAAGTTTTCAGCACCATACAACCATTCACTCTTACCGCAGGTTACTTTAAGCTGAATATCATCTACATTATCTGCGGCAAACTTATATCGTACTGCAACCGAATTATTAAGCTGCAAGCCGACTGATTTCCACTCAACAGCAGGATTGTCAACAATGTCACACGCTTTGTCTGTTACATTCGTTAAATTGAGTTCCTGAGATGATGCCCAGCTTTTTTGCGTATCGGTCAAATCAGCATTCACCAAATCATCTGTTTTGTAATTCTGATAAATCTGTGCCGCCGCACCATAGTTAAGCAAATCCACGAGCAATGTTCTCAGTCTTGCATACTGATTGCTGCTGCATTTATCAAGCATTGCATAGGCATAAGCCGAAACGCTGTAATCAACAGGCGCGCTGTTATAAAGCACATCATTGTATGTTGCATAAAGCACAGCCTGAACATTATCATTCATCGCCTGCGGTGCAACATCTCTGTAAGAAAATACATAGTAATCACCCTGTTCTGTATAGTCGGTGACAGTTGTAATCTTGTCATTTCGTGTGAATTCAATATATGGGTTTTCAAAATCAACAACAGCAGTTTTCAAAACTTTGTAGTTCATCGTTATACTGCTTTCAAGGGAAAGAGATACTGTTTTGATTTTGAAATTCTCCAAGTCAATTGATGGCTCATCCGGTGGAACTTCCGCTGAAACACTCTGACGATTGTTCCTTAACTGCGGATACGGATAATCAGAATTAGGGTCAATAATCCATACATTTTCAAAATCGAAACCAGGATACATATAACTTTTTTTCATTTGTGATTCACTTAACTCTTTTGCACCACTCTGTGACTTAGCTCCTGTTCCTGCAAGATAATAACAATTCTTGGAAGTCCCGCCTATTCCTTTTGAAAGACTATATGAATTATTTACAGAACATAAATCTTCAACAATACCTGTACCATTAATAATTTCACCTACATTATAACAATTTAAAATTTGGGCATTCGAGTTACCTCTTCCAGCTATACCTCCAACAAAATAACCGCCCCTAACATTTGCGATATTATAGCAACATTCAATCGTCCCTCCATTATATCCTGCTATTCCTCCAACAAATCCTCTACCTTTATCACTTTTAACAATTCCGCTACTTGAACAATTAATAATAATACCCATATTATTTGCTGCAATTGAAGCACAATCTAAACTCTTGTCAGCGTAAGAATAAAAGTAAACATTACAATCCACCATTTTTAAATCAGATATAATGCCAGAATTGTTTGCAAATAATCCCAACTCAACATCACTTCCAGTACCGGCAGGCAAATTGCTATTCACATTAATATTCATTCCGATTATCGAGTGCCTGTTTCCGTCAAATTTTCCGGTAAATTCTTCACTACCATATATACCGTTACTGCCTATAGGCTCCCAGCCTCTGCCGCCATATGAAAATTCACCATCAGCAGCAGTATCAACTGTCATATCAATATCTGCCATTAATCTATAATTAGCATCCATATTATATCTAACCATATATAAATCTTCTATGTTCCAAATTTCGATATAATCATCTGCATATGCAAAAAAGTCAATACTTGCCGTAATACTAAAAAGCATCATTATAGACAAAAATAAACTAATAACCTTTTTCATAATAACTACTCCTTTAATAAACCGTTTGATACACAGTGTTTGCAAGGTATTAATCTCTTGTCACAGGAACACTCTGCATCATCAATACTTTCAAATTCCATTCTATGCTCTGCCATAACACCTTTTAAATGATAGCATCCATCAATATGCAGTTTATTGGTTGTAGTGCACAAAACATATTTTTTCACAATTATCCTCCCTTTACATTATAGTCGCATTTCAGACTATAATAATTATAGTCATTATTTCGACTATTGTCAATAGTGTGACTATATTTTACCATTGAATTGGTGATAAAAATGATTAGCTATGAGCCATTCTGGAACACTCTGAAAAACAGCAATGAAAGCACATATACTTTAATTTCAAAACATAATATCAGCAGTTCAACTATTGACAGACTCAGAAAAGGTAAGGGAATATCAACTCAAACCATTGACGACTTATGCCGAATCTTAAAATGCAGAGTTGAAGACATTTTGGTTTATAATGAATAAAGTATTTATAATAAAAAACGAGAGGATAACCTCTCGTTTTTTTCATTATATATTCTATTTTAATAGCGGAAT
>JAIDVA010000252.1 GCA_029059925.1 Eubacterium sp.
GTCTGCAATATAGCGTGCTGACATTTTTACAGCGTTTATAATTGCGTCATCAGTTATCTTCACTTTATGATGTGCCTCGTATTTATCACGAAGTCCTTTGAGGATTTCAACTGTCTCATCCTCGGTAGGCTCACCGACTGTTACAGGCTGAAAGCGTCTTTCGAGTGCAGCATCCTTTTCAATATTTTTTCTGTATTCATCAATAGTAGTTGCACCGATTACCTGAATTTCACCTCTTGCAAGTGACGGCTTAAGAATATTCGCAGCATCTGTTGCACCCTCAGCAGCACCTGCACCCATAATTGTATGCACCTCGTCGATAAAGAGGATTACATCCTTAGCAGTTTTTACCTCGTTCATTGCTTTTTTGATACGTTCTTCAAAATCTCCGCGGTATTTTGTACCTGCAACCATAGAGGTTAAATCAAGAGCTACGAGCTTTTTGCCTGCTAAAAGCTCAGGTACTTCATCACGTACAATCTTAAGCGCCAAACCCTCGGCAATAGCTGTTTTACCTACACCCGGTTCACCAATCAGACAGGGATTGTTTTTTGTCCTTCGTGAAAGAATCTGAATCACTCGCTGTATTTCTTCTTCTCTGCCGATTACAGGATCAATTTTGCCCTCCTTAGCCTCAGCGGTCAGATCCTTGCCGAATTCATCAAGGGTAGGGGTTTTTGACTTCCCGTTTTTTCCTTTTCTGCCTGTTTCGTTTGCTTTGGGATTATTTCTTCCTACAGACGCTACAATTTCCTCAAACAGCTGTCTTTCATCAATTCCGGCAGAATTGATGAATTTAACTGCATAGGAATCCTCCTCCTGTAAAAGTGCAAGCAAAATATGCTCGGTATCAACAAAGCTGTGCAGCATACCACGTGCAATTTGAAAGGCGTTATCAAGCACTCGCTTGCTCCTTGGTGTGAAATCATCAGGGGTAAGCCTTGTCGGATTACCTATACCGATATTTGCTTTAATAAAATTCTCTATATCCGATGTGCTTATTCCCTTGCTGTCAAGTATCGAACAGGCAATTCCTGCATCTGTCTTAACAAGACCAAGCAGAATATGCTCACTGCCGACATAGTTATGACCGAAATTTTCAGCCGCCTTGATTGCAAGATTTAAAGTGTCATTTGATTTTTGTGTAAAATAATTAAATCTATACATAGTTATACCTCCGTTTTGAACAGGACATAACCATATAGCTTATATCCTATTCTATATTTTCCCTGACATACTGTGCACGTATTCTGTCAGCATCGTCAGGTGTAAGTTCTCCTTCTGCTGATGATATGATTGATGCAGTACCGAGTAAATGAATCATATCTCCGATTTTTTCATAGCTTATGTCAAAGCTGTTCATTGCCACGCCGAGACGTGCAAGTGATATCATTTCAAGGAATTCTTCAGTGTTTATCTTTCTTGCCATTTTAAGTGTGCCCACTGCACGGAATATTTTATCCTCAAAATCTGCATATTCCATAAGCTGAGTGCGAAGCTTTCTTTCCTGTGCAACAATCTGGTCGCATATAGCTATTAAATTATCAAGTGCATTTTCCTCAGTTATTCCAAGGCTTATTTCATTTGAAAGCTCAAAGAAATTGCCGTTTCCGAAATATAACGGCTTGATGGAAAAACCTAATTTGCCGAGCATTGTGCTGAGCGACGGAATCATATTTCTTTCGCCTACAGCAGGAAGGTGAAGAACAACAGCGGCTTTCATACCTGTGCCGAGCTGCATAGGGTTAGAGGTAAGAAAACCGAGCTCTTTATCAAAAGCAATTCGCATATTTTTAATCAATACATTATCTATTTTATCTGCTTTCTGATATGCAGCCTTTAAATCCTCGCCTGCATTCATTACCGATATACATATGTGATCCTCTTCACAGAGCATAATGCTTACGCTTTCATCCTTTGATAAAAGCAGAGCACCGTAGCTGTTTTGTTTTGCCATTTGTGCACTTATGTAACCCTTTTCGGCAAGGGCGATTTTTTGAATATCCGAAAGGGTATTAAGCTCAATCAAATCAAATTCTCCTGCAAGCTCTGAATTTTGCATAGCCGCGAATATTTTTTTGCAGACTGATTTTCTTAACTCATTGCTCATTTTGCAAGGGAACGGAGTTTTGTCCAGATTTCTTACAAGCTTAATTTTTGATGAAAGAATAACGTCGCTGTTGTTTCCCTGACTGTTGTACCACTTATTCATTGCCGTCCTCCGTTAATTCCTTTATTTTATCTCTGAGTATTGCTGCGTCCTCAAATCTCTGTTCTTTGATTGCGTCCTTTAACTGCTCTTTTAGTATATCAGTTTGATTTACTTCAGGCTTAACCTCTTTGGTCTTTGGCTCTTCACTTTCATCATATGAAATGAATTTGCCGATATGTTTTGTCTTACCGTGGATTTTTCTTATTGATGGCTCAAGCTTATCTGCAAATTTATCATAGCAGTCGCTGCAGCCTATATGACCGCTGTTGACAATATCATTAAAGGATGAACCGCATATATGGCATCTTTCAACTCCTGCAAGTGAATTCATTGCCGCAGCACCCGCACCAAGGAAATTTCCGAGAAAGCTGTTGCCGAATAAATCATTCATAGACGGCATTCTGAACTCTTCCATAACTCCAAGCTCCTCTGCGCAGTGTGAGCACAGGTGCATTTCTTCACGCTGACCGTTAATATTCTTTTTAATATGA
>JAIDVA010000253.1 GCA_029059925.1 Eubacterium sp.
CGGTTTGTAAAGAATAACAATTCATCTTTATTTGAACACTCAATTTCAGGCAGCATTTTGTCACCCTCCTTGAGCTTCTGCTCACCACTCATACGCAGATTAGCTGTTTTGATTTTTTTGAGATAACCATGCTCTGAAAGAAAAAGTGTAACAGGATAATCCGGAATTTCAACCGTTTCAACAACAGCCGTCTCCTCAACCTCATAAAGAACCTCGCTCTTTCTGCCTGCATCATACTTTTTAGCAACAGCATCCAGCTCGTTAATGATGATTTTCTTCATCTTATTTTTGCTTGCAAGTATTGATTCAAGTTCTGCAATGTCAGCCTCAAGCTGCTCAATATCCTTAATTCGTTTTAAAATATATTCACGGTTAAGGTGACGCAGCTTGATTTCTGCTACATATTCAGCCTGAGTTTCATCTATGCCAAAGCCAATCATAAGGTTTGGCACAACCTCTGACTCACTTTCAGTCTCTCTTACTATACGGATTGCTTTATCAATATCAAGCAGAATTTTTGAAAGACCTTTTAAAAGATGCAGCTGCTTTCTCTTCTTTTCAAGATTGAAATTAATTCTGCGTCTTATACATTCAAGTCTGAAATCAATCCATTCAAGCAGAATTGACTTAACGCCAAGCACCATCGGTCTGCCTTTGATAAGCACATTAAAGTTACAGCTGAAAGAATCCTGCAAAGGTGTCATTCTGTAAAGCTTATTCATAAAGGCATCAGGATCGACACCACGCTTTAAGTCAATTGTAATTTTTAAACCTGATAAATCGGTTTCATCTCGTATATCACTGATTTCCTTAACCTTATTCGATTTAACAAGCTCAATAACCTTATCAATAATAGCCTCAGATGTAGTTGTCGGCGGAATTTGAGTAATATCAAGACAGTTATACTTTTTGTCATAAGTATAACTTGCACGCACTTTAACAGAACCACGTCCTGTATCATAGATTTTATCCAACTCAGCCTTATCGTAAAGTATAAAACCGCCGCCGGCAAAATCCGGTGCAAGCAATGTATCAGACACAACATGGTCCGGATTTTTCATTAAAGCAATTGTAGTGTCGCATATTTCCTTAAGATTAAACGATGCAATTGATGACGCCATACCCGCAGCAATACCTGTTGTAACATTACACAGGATTGACGGGAAAGTAACAGGCAATAATGTCGGCTCTGTCATTGTATTGTCATAGTTCGGTACAAAATCGACTGTATCTGATTTGATATCATCAAACAATTCATGACAAATCGGTGCAAGCTTTGCCTCAGTATAACGTGATGCAGCATACATCATATTTTTGCTGTACGCTTTACCAAAATTACCTTTAGACTCAACATACGGATTAAGCAATGACTCGTTACCACGTGATAATCTTACCATAGTTTCATAAATTGCAGCGTCACCATGAGGATTAAGCTGCATGGTTCGACCTACAATATTAGCACTTTTGATTGTGCCCCCCTGTAAAAGCCCCATAGTATACATAGTATACAAAAGCTTTCGGTGTGATGGTTTTAAGCCGTCAATTTCAGGAATAGCACGTGAAAGAATGACGCTCATGGCATAAGGCATAAAATTGCTTGTAATAGCATCAGTAATAATTTCATCCTTAACCAAACCGGCACCCTTAATGTGAACATTATCGGAAAGCGAATTATTCTGTACTATATTTTCTTCTTTCTTTCTTCTTGCCAAAATAATCGCCTCCTTAGCTTACATCTGCAGCATCTAAATACAGATGACCATAGTCTGAAATATATTCTTTTCTTCCCTCAAGATTATCACCAAGCATTAAATCAAAAATCTGTGATGTTTTTTCGGCATCATCAGGTGTAACCTTAATAAGACGTCTCGTTGCAGGATTCATGGTAGTAAGAGCCATCATTTCAGCCTCATTTTCACCAAGACCCTTGGAACGCTGAACAGTAAATTTTTTATTACCTATTTCCGCCTTGATTTCATCCATTTCCATTTCATTATAAGCGAAATAAGTCTGTTCTCCACAAGTCACTTCGTAAAGCGGAGATTCTGCAATATACACCTTTCCTGCCTCTATAATTTTCGGCATAAGTCGGTAAATCATAGTGAGAACAAGAGTTCTTATATGGAATCCGTCAACATCGGCATCAGTACAGATAAGAACTTTTGACCAACGAAGATTTTCCATATCAAACATAGACAAATCCTTTGCAGCCTTGTTCTTAACTTCAACGCCGCAACCGAGAACCTTTATCAAATCAGTAATAATTTCATTTTTAAATATCTTATCATAGTCAGATTTAAGACAATTTAATATTTTACCTCTTATAGGCATTATTGCCTGAAAGGATGCATCTCTTGCCTGCTTACAGGCACCAAGAGCAGAGTCACCCTCTACTATAAATACCTCACGCTCATTGACATCCTTTGAACGGCAATCAACAAATTTCTGAATACGGTTTGTCATATCCATTTTTGACTGAAGGGATGTTTTGAGTGTTTTTCTTGTGTTTTCAGCTTTGACCCTTGCTCGCATATTTATGAGGACCTGGTTTGCTATTTTATCGGCATCCATTTTATTTTCGATAAAATAAACCTCAAGCTGCTTGCGGAAATAGTCAGTCATTGCCTCCTGAATAAACTTATTTGTAATCGCCTTTTTCGTCTGGTTTTCATAGGAGGTCTGTGTGGAAAATGAAGATACAACAAATATTATACAATCCTCAACATCCTGAATATTTATCTGTCCGTCAGCCTTAGTGTATTTATTATTGGCTTTAAGATAAGCATTTATCTGATTTACAAAAGCACTTTTGAAAGCCTTTTCCGGAGCACCGCCGTGCTCAAGAAAGCTTGAATTATGAAAGTATTCCTTAAGTTGCGTTTTAAGCGAAAAGCACAATGCCGCCTTAATTTTAAGCTTATAATCCGGTAAATCCTCTCTGTCTCTTCCCTTTCGCTCACATTCCCAGAACTGAGGTGTAGTGAAAGCAGTATCACCTGCAAGCTCTTTGACGTAATCCATAATACCGTCATTATAACAATATTCAATCGTTTCAAACTTAGATGAAGTCTGCTGATCTTTAAGAATAAACTTTATACCATCATTAACAATAGCCTGCTTTTTTATCGTATCCTTAAAATAATCAAGAGGAACGTTAATGTCGGTGAATACATCAAGATCAGGCTTCCATCTGATTCTGGTACCTGTATCTTTTTTATCATATTTTTCTTTTTTCAGCCCACCGACGTTTTCGCCCTTTTCAAAATGAAGGGTATATTTATAGCCATCAGTATGCACCTCAGCATCCATATACTCTGATGCATATTGTGTTGCACAGAGACCAAGACCGTTAAGACCTAATGAAAACTCATAGTTTTCACCATCAGCATCGTACTTACCGCCTGCGTACATTTCACAGAAAAGAAGTTCCCAGTTGAACTTGTCCTCATTTTTATTATAATCAACAGGAATACCTCGTCCAAAATCCTGCACCTCAATAGAACCATCAAGAAAGCGTGTAATAACAATTTTATTGCCATAGCCCTCTCTCGCTTCATCTATTGAGTTAGACATTATCTCAAATATTGCATGCTGACAACCATCAAGTCCATCTGATCCAAAGATAACAGCAGGTCTTTTACGTACTCTGTCTGCACCTTTTAGCGATTTGATACTTTCGTTGCCGTACTCTTTTTTCTTAGCCAAAATTTTCCCTCCGATACAGAAGTTCATATTCCGTGTTATAATACAATATCTTGTGCAAAAAGTCAAGAAATACAAAATAAAGCGGTAGCTTTTGTGCTACCGCTTTAAAAATTTTACAAATTATTATCTGTTTCGTCAGATTGTGTGTCAATATCCTCTGCTTCAACACGCTCTGTCTCAGCATCCGTATCAGCATTATCATATGCCGTCTGTTCAGCTGTCTTTTCATCAATAGTTTCTGTAGGCTCTTCTTTTTTATCTTCAATAAAGCCATTTTCCATAAGCTGTAAGAATTCATCCTTATCAAGTTTCTCACGTTCCATAAGAGTAACAGCAACAAGCTTAAGCTTTTCAATATTCTCAGTAAGAATATTCTCAGTCTTTCTATAAGCGTCATTGATAAGACGTGATACCTCTTCATCAATCTTAGCAGCAGTCTCTTCGGAGTAATTCTTAACTCTGCCGTAATCACGGCCAACGAATACTTCCTGACTGTCTCCGCTGTAATTAATTGGGCCGATAACATCACTCATACCATATCGCATTACCATTTCTCTTACGATATTCGTTGCGTGCTCAATATCACTTGATGCACCCGTAGAAATATCATCCATCATAAGAGCTTCTGCAACTCGTCCGCCGAGTGAGGACACAACAAATTCAAGCATCTCATTCTTAGAGTCATAGTTTTCTTCCTGTGGCTGGTACATTGTATATCCGCCTGCACCCATGCCGCGAGGAATAATAGAAATCTCCTCTACAGGATCGTGATTATCAAGATAATATGCAACCACTGCGTGACCTGCCTCATGGAATGCAGTAAGCCTTAATGCCTTTTCACTGTATTTATGCGATTTCTTCTCGGCACCCATACGAACCTTAACAAGTGCCTCCTGAATTTCAGCCTGTGTAATAGCTTTATATCCCCTGCGTGCTGCAAGGAGCGCAGCCTCATTCATAAGGTTTTCAAGGTCCGCGCCGACAAAACCAATCGTATTTTTAGCAATGTCTTTAAGACTTACATCAGGAGCAAGCGGCTTATTCTTTGAATGTATCTTCAGTATCTCTTCTCTGCCCTTAGTATCCGGTTTGCCGACAGTTACCTGTCTGTCAAATCTGCCGGGTCTCAAAATAGCGCTGTCAAGAACATCCGGTCTGTTTGTAGCAGCAATAACAATTACACCCTCATTTGTACCAAAACCATCCATTTCAACAAGCAGCTGGTTAAGTGTTTGCTCACGCTCGTCATTACCATTTCCCATTCCTGAGCCACGCTGTCTGCCGACAGCATCGATTTCATCAATAAACACGATTGACGGTGATTTCTTTTTAGCCTGATCAAACAGGTCACGAACACGTGATGCACCGACACCAACATACATTTCAACAAAATCAGAACCCGAAATTGAAAGGAAAGGAACACCGGCTTCACCTGCAACCGCACGTGCAAGAAGTGTTTTACCTGTACCGGGAGGGCCGACTAAAAGCACACCCTTAGGAATTCTTGCACCAATCTGTGTGAATTTATCCGGATCCTTAAGGAAATCTACAAGCTCTTCAAGGTCCTCTTTTTCCTCGTCACAGCCTGCAACATCAGCAAAGGTTGTTTTTCTGCTTTCATCATCTGAAATCGTTTTTGCTCTTATTTTACCGAAGCTGAGTGTTCTGTTCGTCTCATTATTCATCATATTGCCCATCTTCTTAATCAAGAAAATAGAACCAACACCAATCAACAAGAACAAAATAATTGTAGGAAGCGTGGTAATCATCCAAGAGCTTGATGCACCCTTCTTATAGTCATAAACAATTGGATTATCTTTATTCGCCTCATCAGCATTGAACTCGTCAACTTCATCCCTTATATCATCAAGAAAGATTGAAACATTAGGCACTTTATATTCTCTTTTTTTAACAGTCTCTTTCTCTTCTTCAGCAACATCCTTATAATCCTCAAATGTTCTGTAAAGCAGGCTGCCGTTTGATAAATCGAGAGTGAAGTCCGCAATTTCACCATTTTCAAACATAGTAATAACCTGCGAATATTTGATTTTTTCCTCATTTTGCTGCTGCGCCATAAAAAATATTGCAACAATAAACACAACAGGAATCAACAGATATATTAAAATTGATTTCCAGTTTTTCGCCATATTATTCATTAAACAAATCCTCCAAAGGAAGTCCTGACAGACAATATATTTTGTGTATCCGAGCTAACTTTTACTCTATCGTCAATACAATATCCAATAACACCGATTACGCCCTTATCATCGGCAATCACACCGATTGACGAACGTATTTCCTGTGGTATTTTCAATTCATTAAAAAGCTTTTTGAGAGATTTAGTGCATCCTCGATTAGCCGGACAAATCGTGTCTCCCTCTTTGCGGGTTCTTATTTCCGCTTTTCCGATAATTTTATCATAGTCACAGTAAAAATCAACACCTTTTGCATCAAATTCAGAAATTTTTAAAATTTCAGACACAAAAGAGAAACTATTTTTATTTGGTGAAAAATCAGCAATTCTTACATATTCACCATCTGATACAGCATAATAATCCCCTTTAATCTGCACCCTGCCTCTTTTTTCAATAAGCTTTATTATATCATTAAGATGGACTCTGTCCAAGCTTATATTATAATTTGAAAAGTACTTTATGATTATTCTTTTTTTTATCGATATATGAAATTGTGAAAGCAGACCTATGTTAAGCATATTCTTGTACAAAACAGCATTATATGCCTGTTCACTCTGCGATATGATAAATTCCATATCCTCATTCGCATCATTTATAAATGATGCAATTGAATTTTCAAAATCACTGTTTACTTTCTTAAAATCAGGTATAACAGTATTTCTTATATAATTTCTTGTGTAATCGCCTGAGCTGTTTGTACTGTCAATTCTGTATTCTATATTATTATTTTCGCAGTAAGCTCTGATATCAGCCGCACTGATTTCAATAAGAGGTCTTATAATTTTTCCTCTTACAGGCGGGATACCGCATACACCCTTTAACCCGCTGCCGCGTGCTAGCCTGAATAAAACAGTCTCAGCATTATCTGACAGATTGTGTGCTGTGGCAATCTTATCACAGGGTATTGAATTGAAAAACGCATAGCGTCTTTTTCTCGAATATTCCTCAACACCCATTTTCTGCTCTCTCGCCTCATTAACTGCATCTATTGACAAAAGGTAAAATTCAAGATGGTTAGCCTTGCAGAATTCCTCTACAAACGCAGCATCATCAATGGATTCCTGCCCTCTTATACCATGCTCAATATGAGCAACTGCAACAGTTATATCATAAATATTTCTGACAGAAATCAAATATCTTAATAAAAGCATTGAATCAGCACCGCCGGACACACCGACAAGAATTCTGTCACCCGGAGAAAGCATATTGAATTTATCAATAGTATTATTAATTCGATTATTCATAATGTGACTTATCAATTGATCTGAAACGTGTAAACTCCTTATCAAAGGTCATTTCTATTGAACCTGTTGCACCGTGACGGTTTTTCGCAACAATAAGCTCAGTTTTGTTAGCATCAATATCATCCTGCTTATCCTCAGCAACATCGTTACGATAATAGTCCTCACGATAAAGGAACAAAACGATATCAGCATCCTGCTCGATAGAACCCGATTCACGCAAATCGGCAAGCTGCGGCTTGTGATTTTTACCATGTCCCTCAGTACCACGGGAAAGCTGTGCACAGCATATTACAGGGATATTCAAATCTTTTGCCATCATTTTGAGGTTACGTGTAATTTCAGAAACCTCCTGCACACGGTTTTCCTTTTTTGTTGCAGAAGAAATAAGACCAAGATAGTCTATAATAATAGCGTCAACATTCTTCATTCGTCTGATGCGCGACTTAATCTCAGGAACGGTTATCGAAGATGTATCGTCAAGATAAAGCTCAACATCATTGAACTGACCTGCTGCATTACCAAGTCTCACCCATTCATCATTCGTAAGCTCACCTGTTTTAAGCTTTTGAGATTCAACACCAGCCTGAGAAGAAAGCAGTCTTTCAGCAAGCTGCTCCTTAGTCATCTCAAGACTGAATACGATACATTTTTTTCTTGCACCCATTGAAATATTCTGTGCCAGGTTAAGTGCAAAGCTGGTTTTACCCATAGCAGGACGGGCACCGATAAGTATAAGATCTGACTTATTAAGTCCTGTAAGATATTTGTCAAGCATACCAAATCCGGATGGTATACCCTTATATTTTTCCTTATCCTCGCCTGTTATCTGTGCGAGCTTATTGTAAACGTCATTGACAATAACCTCACTGACCTTTGTAGGACCACTCTTATCCTTTCCCTGACGAACATTATAAATAAGCTGCTCAGCATTATCAAGAATTACAGAAGCATCCGCTTCACCGCTTGTAGCCTGTCCTATAATATCATTTGAAATATCAATAAGTGTTCGCAGATAATACTGCTCCTTAACAATCTTGATATACTCGCCTACATTCACTGTTGAAGGGACGGATTCTTTGAGCTGAAAAAGATATTCCCTTCCGCCTGCTGTGTCATACTTACCAGACTTTGTAAGTGTATCAACAAGCACAACCGGATCAATAACCCTTGATTCAGCATACATAAGCATCATAGCACTAAAAATGGCACGATGCTGCGGGAGGTAAAAACAATCAGCATTAATTGACGCAACTGCTTCCTCCATACAATCTGCATCAATGAGCACACAGCCTAAAACCGACTGCTCAGCCTCAAGACTGAACGGCATTGTGCCCGCTGTCAAATTCATATCAGCCATAGCTTATGTTAAACAGATAATCAGAAATATCAACGCTGACTATCTGCACATCCTTTCTTAAAATACAAATACTGTAAATTAAGCCTCAGATACCTGTACAAACACCTTTGCACTGATGCCCTGGTAAACCTTAATCTCAGCCTGAACTGTTCCGAAGGTCTTCATATCCTCCATAACAATCTTTCTTTTATCAATATCCACATTTAAATCCTGCTTGATTTTGGCAGCAACATCCTTTGATGTTACAGAGCCAAAAAGCTTGCCGTTAGCACCCGCCTTCGCCTTAAGAGCAAAGGTTTTGCCTTCAAGCTTATCAGCAACTGCCTGTGCAGCTTTGATTTCTTCTGCTTTATGGAATTTTTTAGCAGATTCCTTATTGTTGAATTCATTCATAGCTGAAGCGTTTGCCTCAATTGCCAAGCCCTTTGGAAAAAGGAAATTTCTTGCATATCCGTCAGAAGCGTTAACAAGATCACCTTTTTTGCCAAGGCTTTTAACATCCTGTTTAAGAATTACTTTCATAGTGTTATCCTCCTATAT
>JAIDVA010000254.1 GCA_029059925.1 Eubacterium sp.
CTTTGCAGGTATGACCTTTGTGCTTACAGGCACTCTGCCTACACTTAAGAGGAACGAGGCATCAAAAATTATTGAGGGTTTTGGAGGAAAAACCTCATCCTCTGTATCAAAAAAAACAACCTATGTTCTTGCAGGCGAGGAGGCAGGCTCAAAGCTTGATAAAGCCAATGCACTTGGTATTGAAATAATCGATGAAGAAACATTTATGGGTATGACAAAATGAGAAAATTCAGAAAAAAACAAAAAAGATTATTTACAATTTTAAAGACTTTGGTCATTTTCAGTGCAGTTTTTATATTTATTTTCATTGGTGCAAAACCATATATTGAAAATGCCAGTGAGTTGGCTGCGTCTGTATGCAGCTACACCTGTGATATTTTAGCCATAGCTGTTATTATGACATTATTCTTATATTCTTCAAAATACGGCAAATCAGACGCTTTTCTTAAGTCGGTTGAAAATGAACTCTCCGACACAGGTTATTATCTCACCTCACGTGCAGAAAAGGATTCAATAACCTATGTTGATGCTATGTTTGATGATTTAAAAAGCTGTGGATATGCAATGAACAGCAAAATTGAAATCAATGAGTTTGATTTCGATTTTAAAGCAAATAAAAGCAAAGAATTCTTTTACTGCACTTCAATCGAAAATGTTGACAGAAATGATGTTCTTGCATATATTGACGCAGTTATATTTGATATTACAGTAAAAAATCTTAAAAGAAAAGGCGATACTGTGATCTGTTTTGTAACCGATAAGGCAGAGAATGATGCAATAGCGCTGAGTAAAATGATTACAAAGCTTGGTAAAAAAGAACAAATAAAAATAGCACTCGCAATCTGCGAGCTTTCAAGCGGAAGAGTTTATTTTCTCGGAAATGAAAAAACAAAATGTCAGCAGTTAATTGCAAATCATGTTATGAACTGTGATTTACCGATTAAAGAACAGTACATAGGCAAGGAAAAACTGCCGTTTCAGAATGAGCTTGAGGAAAAAATGAAATCATTCAATATCACAGATTTTAAAAATGGTAATTTCACAGCTCATTAGCTTACAATGAATCCAAAGGAGATATTATGAACAATAAAGCAAAGAAATATTTTGACAGCTTAAAGGATAAAAAGGTTGCTTTTGTAGGAATGGGTGTTGCAAATGTACCCTGTGCAGCGTTTTTAGCTAAGCTTGGCATAAAGGTCTATGCCTGTGACAAAAGAGATAAGGAATATATTGGTGCTGATATGTGCGAAAAGCTTGAAGCTCTCGGTGTTACCTTTTCGCTCGGTGAAAAATACTTAAATATTCTTCCTGAAATGGATCTTATATTCCGTTCACACGGTATACTGCCATTCCAGAATCCCTGGATTGGCGAATGTATTGAAAGAGGACAGAAGGTTACTACTGAAATGGAGGTTTTCTTCAACCTTTGCCCTTCAAAGATAATTGCAGTTACCGGCTCAAATGGTAAAACCACCACTACAACGCTCATATCAAAAATGCTTATTGAACAGGGATATAACGTTTATCTTGGCGGTAATATCGGCAAGGCACTTATGCCTGAGCTTGAAACAATAACAGAAAATGATATTGCAGTTGTTGAGTTATCCTCATTTCAGCTGCTCACAATGGGTAATCTTGTAAACAGTCCTGACATTGCAGTTGTAACAAATATAGAATGTACACATCAGGATCATCATATCAGCCTTGACGAATATGTTGACGCTAAACGAAATATCTTAATTTATCAGAATTCCGATTGCAAAACAATTCTCAATGCTGATTGTGATTATTCAATCGGCAACAGAGTTTATCATGATATGAGATATGATGTGCGCGGTCAGCTGTCACAATTTTCAATAAAGCATCCTGTAGCTAGAGGCGCTTATATGAAAGAAAACGGTGATATCGTTCATTGTGATAATGATAAAGAAACTTTTGTTATGACAAAAGATGATATCATAATTCCCGGCAGCCATAACATTGAAAATTACTGCACAGCAATAAGTGCTGTATGGGGACTGGTTGACACTGAAAATATGCTCAAGGTAGCTAAAACCTTCGGTGGTGTTGAACACAGAATAGAGTTTGTGCGTGAATATAATGGTGTAAGATATTATAACGATTCCATTGCAACATCTCCATCAAGAGTAATAAGCGGACTGAGAGCGTTCGGCAAAAAAATTGTCGTAATTATGGGTGGCTCTGATAAGGGCAATGATATGAGCGAAATGGTGCCGGATATCTTAAAATATGTCAAGCTGCTTGTATTAAATGGTGCGACAGCCGATAAAATATATAACACGATTGTCAGCTTTGACGGTTATAATGAATCAGGTATTCAAATAATAAAAACAGATAACCTTGAAAATGCTTTGAACATAGCTAAGGAAAATGCACAAAGCGGTGATATTGTTTCACTTTGTCCCGCTTGCCCTGCTTTCGACCAGTTTAAAACCTTTGAATACAGAGGCAGAAAATTTAAAGAACTTGTAAATGGATTTGGTGAATAATGAATAACACACTCGAATTATTAAAAGAATTGACACAGACTGTCGGTGTTTCAGGCTGCGAAGAGAATATAGTTAATCTGCTTAAAGAAAAGCTTGCACCATATGGCAATGTAACCGTTTATGCAATTAACAATGTTTTTTGCACCTTTGGCGAGGGATATCATTTTCTTTTGGATGCCCATCTTGATGAAATTGGTCTGATTGTTACCGAAATAACTGATGACGACTTTATAAAATTCAGCAAATGCGGTGGTATTGACACAAGACCACTTCCGGCACTTGAGGTCTCTATATGGGGCAGGGAAGAGGTTAAAGGTATCATTTCTACACTCCCTCCGCATCTTCAAAGTGCTGATGACGAAAAAAATGTACCAAAGCTTACAGACCTTGCAATTGACACAGGCTGCAGTAAAGAGCAGCTTGAAAAGCTTGTTTCATTGGGTGACAGAATTACATTCAAACGCAATTTCACACCACTCTTGAACAATTATGTTTCTGCCTCCTGTCTTGATGACAGATCAGGTGTGGCAGCGATTTTAATGAGCCTTGATGAATTGAAAAAGCTGCCTTGTAAGATTACAGTTATGTTTTCTTCACAGGAAGAAGTCGGCACACGAGGTGCTAAAACAGGTGTATTTGCCAAAAATGCAGATGAAGCTATATCTGTTGATGTATCTTTTGCAATGTCTCCAGGCTGTGATAAATCGGACTGTGGTGAACTGTCAAAGGGTCCTATGATTGGATTTTCGCCGACCATTGATAAAAGCATTTCAAGAATGCTTGTTGATGTTGCCGAAAAGGAAAATATACCTTATCAGTATGAAATTATGTCGGGCAGGACAGGTACAAATGCTGATGTAATCGCTGTAAGTGAAAATGGTATCAAAACCGCTCTTATATCAATCCCGGAAAGATATATGCACCAAAGGGTAGAGGTTGTTGATGTTAATGATATTGAAAATGTGAGCAAGCTGATTTGTGCATATATCAGAGAAAGAGTAGGTGATATCAATGCTTAAAGAGCTGTGTAATTTAAACGGCACATCAGGCGATGAAGGTGCTGTAAGAGATTATATTATTAATCAGATTAAGAATTGCTGTGAATACAGTGTTGATAATCTTGGTTCAATAATCGCTTTTAAAAAGGGTAATAAAACACCTTCTAAAAAGGTAATGCTGTGTGCACATATGGATGAGGTTGGTTTTATTATCACAGATATTGATGATAACGGATATCTTTCCTTCTCAACAGTTGGTGGCATCGATTCAAAGGTAATTGCTGACAGAGTTGTAATTATTAACAATGTTAAAGGTGTTATCGGTCTTAAGCCGATTCATCTTCTTTCTTCGGATGAACAGAAGAATTCTCCAACCGTAAAATCTATGAAAATAGATATTGGAGCAAAAGACAGGGAGGATGCACTAAAATATGTACATCCGGGAGATTATGCTTATTTCAGCCCTGATTTTTATGAATTCGGTAACGGATTTATAAAATCAAAGGCGCTTGATGACAGAATCGGATGTATGCTTCTAATTGAGCTCATTAAATCAGATTTGGAATATGATACCTATTTCTGTTTTAACGTGCAGGAAG
>JAIDVA010000255.1 GCA_029059925.1 Eubacterium sp.
TATTAATAATTTATAATAATGACCTGCTGACTGATAATCAGCAGGTCATTATTTAATCATTATAATTAAAGCCCTCTTCGACAATATAAAAATTATCCATCACATCACATTGAAGATGCCCAATATCCTTATGTAATTGCCTTGATAATTGACGCAGTAAATCACGTGTTTCCTCTGACAATCTTCCGTCCAAAATTACAAGTGATTTCAGCTCATCAAACAACTCTGTAAAAAAGTACAAAGTATAGTTATCAATTCTCTTTGATAAAATTTTATGATTTTCTCTTTCAATCATCGCTAAGTATTACCTTTCAGATGTAAATTTTAACACTTGAAATAAACCCTGCCATAGCGTATAATAAATTACGCATTAGGTTTACTCCTGTGCATTCGTTCTATTGGCTTTGTACCTTGTTTTTGCGGATGGGGTACAAAGTCATTTTTATTTTTGCTTTTTTACTTTAAACATATCTCACCTTCCTTAGTCCATAAAATAAAAAATGCGCAGCCGAAGCTGCGCAAAAAAACGCGAGCCCAACAAGTTGCAACACAAGTTTCGATAAGAGTATAAACTGCATACGAAAATAGAGCCCGCATTTTTGACAAAAAATAGAGCTGTTTATATTCTTATCATATTAACTTGTGTTGCGAGATTATTATACCATTATCCACATATTTAGTCAATAAAAAAGCGCAGCCGAAGCTGCGCCAAAAACGCATGCTTCGCTGCGACACGAATTTAAACAGTTTAGAAGAATTGAGTATACTGAATAAAGCATACGTTTTTATCAAAATAAAAAGTATACTTATTTCTTCAAACTATTAAAATCATGTCGCAAAGCAATTATACCATTACTCGCACATTTAGTCAACAAAAAACAGACGGTCGATGACCGTCTGTTAATTTTTTATCTATTAAAGATTATTTCTCAAGGTCAGCCTTAACCTCTGCAAGCTCAGCAGCAAGCTCTTCAGGAAGAGTATCGCCAAACTTAGCATAAAGTTCATCTACACCCTTAAGCTCTTCTTCCCAAGCAGCCTTATCAACATCAAGAATCTTGTCGAGTTCTTCCTCTGTCATATCAAGACCTTCAAGGTTGATATCCTTAGCATATGGAAG
This sequence comes from Eubacterium sp., assembly GCA_029059925.1. Lineage (GTDB taxonomy): Bacteria > Bacillota > Clostridia > Oscillospirales > Acutalibacteraceae > Eubacterium_R. Next base: position 1,121 of record JAIDVA010000255.1, read on the forward strand.
ATAACCGATAGCTGTTTCCTGAGCATCAACCTCGCCCTCGCAACGATCGATAATCCAATCAAGAACACGAAGGTTGTCACCAAAACCAGGCCATAAGAAGTTGCCCTCGTCATCCTTTCTGAACCAGTTAACGTTGAAAATCTTAGGAGCCTTCTCAGGATCAAGAGTCTCACCAATTTCAATCCAGTGCTTCCAGTAATCGCCCATATTGTAGCCGCAGAATGGAAGCATAGCCATTGGGTCACGGCGAACAACACCAACTGCACCTGTTGCAGCAGCAGTTGTCTCAGAACCCATGATTGAACCTACGAATACACCGTGGTTCCAATCCTTTGACTGGTATACAAGCGGAGTGAGCTTAGCACGACGGCCGCCGAATACGATAGCAGAAATCGGAACACCCTGTGGGTTCTCGAACTCTGATGAAATGCAAGGACAGTTAACAGCAGGAGCTGTGAAACGTGAGTTTGGATGTGCACCCTTCTCCTCGCTCTCAGCACCGTTCCAAGGATTGCCCTTCCAGTCAATTGCATTTGTTGGCGGATTCTTATCAAGACCCTCCCACCAAACTGTGTTGTTGTCAAGGTTATGACAAACATTGGTGAAAATTGTGCCCTTCATTGTTGACTTAAGAGCATTTGGATTTGACTTATCGTTTGTACCGGGAGCTACGCCGAAGAAGCCGTTTTCCGGGTTGATAGCATAGAGACGTCCGTCAGGACCTTTTCTGAGCCAAGCAATATCGTCACCTACACACCATACCTTGTAGCCCTTTGAAAGATATCCCTCCGGTGGGATAAGCATAGCAAGGTTTGTCTTGCCGCAAGCTGATGGGAATGCAGCACAGATATACTTTGTCTCGCCATTTGGCTTTTCGAGGCCGAGGATGAGCATATGCTCTGCCTGCCAGCTCTCGTTCTTACCGAGGTAAGATGCTATACGAAGAGCAAAGCACTTTTTACCGAGAAGTACGTTACCGCCGTAAGCTGAGTTAACGGAAATAATTGTGTTATCCTCAGGGAACTGGCAGATCCATCTGTTTTCAGGATCAACATTACACTTGCAGTGCATGCCGCGTACCCAGTCATCAGAATCGCCAAGGCAGTCAAGTACAGCCTTACCGACTCTTGTCATAATATTCATATTAAGAACAACGTAGATTGAGTCAGTAATCTCAATACCAATCTTTGAGAAAGGTGAGCCAACAGGACCCATTGAATAAGGGATAATGTACATTGTTCTGCCCTCATATGAGCCTGCAGCAATGTCATAAAGCATTTTGTAGCACTTTTCAGGATCCATCCAGTGGTTGGTAGGACCTGCATCCTTCTCATTCTTTGAGCAGATGAGAGTTCTGTCCTCAACACGAGCAACGTCATTTTCAGCTGTTCTGTGAAGATAGCAGTCAGGAAGGAGCTCTTCATTAAGTTTAATCATTTCGCCTGTTTCAACAGCCTCAGCCTTGAGAGCATCAATCTGCTCCTGTGAGCCGTCAATCCAAACGATGTTAGATGGCTTAAGAAGGTCAACTTTTTCATCGAGCCAAGCAAGTAATGACTTGTTTGATGTAAGATTTGTTTCCATACAGTATTCTCCTTTAAATAATAGTTTGTAACAAATAATAAAACTACCCAATGTAATTTCATTAGCTATAATTATACCAAATAATAGGAAAAATTCAATAGAACAAAGTAAAATTCATTAAATTGTAACAATAAGACAAACGAGTATTAAATAGTTTTGTAATTCTTGTCAATAGGCATTGTTGCATAAGCATTAAGTGATTCGTCTGCCATCTCACCATTAACAAATTCATAGTAGCCCTGCGACGCAATCATAGCCGCATTGTCACCGCAATATTTAAGCTCTGGCAGATACAGACTCCAATTATACTTTTTGCACAATCCCTGTGCCTGCGCCCTCAATTTAGAATTGGCAGATACACCGCCTGCTATAACAATTTTATTAAAATTTTTTTCGAGCGCCGCTTTTTCAAGATTGGTTATAAGACAGTCAACAACACTTTTCTGAAAAGAGGCTGCAAGATCCGCATTATCAATCGGCTCACCCTTTTGCTGTGCATTATGGATAGTGTTGATAACAGCCGTTTTCAAGCCGCTGAAGGAGAAATCATACGGACTTCCGCTCACCTTTGGCTTAGGGAATTTAAAAGCATTTTCATCACCCTGACTGCTGATTTTGTCAATGCTGACACCACCGGGATATTCAAGTCCCATCGTCCTGCCAGCCTTATCAAGCGCCTCACCTGCCGCATCGTCACGGGTTTTGCCGATAATCTCAAAATCCGTATAAGACTTAACCGCAACAATATGTGAATGACCACCACTCACAATCAGGCATAAAAACGGTGGTTCAACATCGCTTGATATATAATTCGACGCAATATGCCCGCGAATATGATGCACCGGCACAAGCGGTGTATCTGTCGCAAGGGCAAGTCCCTTTGCAAAATTCACACCGACAAGCAGTGCACCGATAAGACCGGGTGCATAGGTAACGGCAACGGCATCAATATCCGCCATAGTGCAATTCGCCTGTTCGAGTGCCTCTTTCACCACACCGCTGATTGACTCAGCATGACGACGCGAAGCAATCTCAGGCACTACTCCGCCGTATAGCTTATGCTCCTCAAGTGAGGTAGCTATTACATTTGATAAAACCTTTCGTCCGTCCTCAACAACTGCTGCCGCAGTCTCATCACACGAAGACTCAATACCTAAAATTTTCATTGTTCTTTTCCTTAATTAATATTTCATTATAAAGCTGCATTGCAAATTCCTTTAAAAATGTCTGATCAAATTCATTTTCAAAATACAGTTCCTTTTTATGGCAGCTGCTAAAATTACAGATTCTGCCTTTAACGGATATATGACCTAAGGCATCCACAGAAAACGCAATAAAATTATTGTCATTATAAAGCTCACGCATAACTGCAGTTCCGTTTAAAGTACAGTATAAATGATACAATTC
>JAIDVA010000256.1 GCA_029059925.1 Eubacterium sp.
TCCCATATATATGGCTTGATAATGCAATCGAAAAATATAACCCCAATACCCCTTTTGGCAATACTGTTTGGTACGACTACATAAAATCGCAGATTAACTATCTGATTCATTTAGGTGTCAGTCTTGTAAAAGAAAATATTTCACTAGTGGATTTTGAGGATTCAAAGCTTAACGAAAAATTCATTGCTCTTTTTGATGATGATTTAACTGAATTTACAAGATTTCAGACTGCTTTTGAAACTTCATGGGATACTCTTGTAAATGAACGCGATGCCTCATTTACTCGCTTACCTCCCACAAGCAAAATTGACAAAGAGATTTCCGAACAGATAAAGTCTAACAGAGAAATATATAAAAAGCTTTTAAAAGACGAAATACCATCCTTTTTTGTCAGTGACGAACTTGGATATTCTCAGGATATGAAAAGCCTGAACAAGCAGCTGAAGGCCCTGTATGAGCTTGTTAAAGAAGTCGACACAAGACTTATGCTTGAAAAAAAGGAACGAAATAAATATTCCTTTTCGGATATTGAACATTTTGCAATCAAGCTGCTTTTTGATATGGATGAAAGCGGCAGTATTATCAAGACAAATCTTGCCGACGATTTGTCGAGTGAATTTTATGAAATACTTGTTGACGAATATCAGGATACAAATGAGGCACAGGATCTTCTGTTTGCCTATCTGTCTAATGGTAAAAATCTATTTACAGTAGGTGATATTAAACAAAGCATTTATAGATTCAGACTTGCAATGCCGCATATTTTCAATGAACGCAAGAAAAGCTATGCACTTTATAATTCCCAGGATACTGAACTATCATCAAAAATAATACTTGATAAGAATTTTCGAAGCCGCAGAGACATATGCGCATACGTTAACTTTATTTTTTCAAACTTGATGAGTGAAGATCTTGGTGAACTCGAATATAACGAAGAGGAATACCTGAATTGTGGTGCCCAATATGAAGAAAGCAATGTTCCAAGTGCACAAATAAAAATTTTTGATGGAGTAAAAGGGGAGGATACCGATAAAAAAGAGGCAGCTTTTATAGCAAAAACCATAATTGAGAAAGTGAATTCAGGAGAACTTATCAAAGATGGCGACAGCTATCGTCCAATAAAATATGGTGATTTTGCAATACTTATGCGCAGTCTCAAAAGCCATATCAACAATTATTCTGAGACTTTGACCGAGTATGGTATTCCTGTGGTGTGTGACAATTCAACGAATCTTTTTGAAAATAACGAGATAAAAATGATTTTGTCGCTGCTCAGGGCAATAGACAATCCTATGCAGGACATACCTTTACTTGCAACAATGATGTCGCCCTTCTATGGCTTCAGCACCGATGATCTGGCAGACATCAAGGTTAATTCAAATGACAGAGGCTTATATGCAAGTGTCTATAATTCAGACTTTGACAAGGTTAAGCAGTTCGTTGATGACCTAAGAAATCTCAGAAAGATCAGCGTTACAATGTCTGTTGCCGGATTTATAAGATATATTGTTGAGGAAAAAGGACTTGTTGCTTATATCAACGCAATGGGCAATGCCGAGCAAAGATACCAAAACATTTTGAAATTTATTTCGTTTGCACAGAGCTTCGACAGCGGTGTCAATGTAGGTCTTACTGCCTTTATACGATATATTGATAAAATAATTTCATCCGACAAAAGTATTGAATCGGCTTCTCTTACAACAGGCAGTCAGAACGCAGTTACAATCATGTCTGTTCATCATTCAAAGGGACTTGAATTTCCGGTCTGCATTTTTGCAGGCACAAACAGACAGTATAACAAAGCAGATTTGAGCGACAAGCTGCTGTTAAATACACATTATGGTATAGGTATCAAATGTCATAATGAGGAACAGCTTTATCAATATAATTCCATACCATACTCCGTGATAAAAAATAAAAATATTGTTGAGCTGATGAGTGAAAATCTGCGTGTATTGTATGTTGCTTTAACAAGAGCCAAGGAGCAGTTCATTACATTCATTACCTGTGATAATCTTGAAAGTAAATTAAAAAGATTATCATCCAATATAATTAATGACGAAATCAGTCCATATATGGGAAGAAAAATCAACTGTGATGCCGATTTCTTTTTGATGTGCTCTCTGTTCCATAAAAATGGCGATGTGTTGAGAGATTATATTGAAAAAGCAATAAAGGTAAAGCATAGTGATTTCGAACTATCCATAGAGATTACAGATGAAATTGAGCTTAATGAAAAACAGATTGAAATTATGCAGGCTCAGCCGAGTGCAGAAATAATTAACGCTATTGGTGAAAAGCTGAAATTCACTTACAACAGAAAGGAACTTGAAAACCTCTCTGCAAAGCTTACCGCATCAGCGCTTGACAGTGCCGATAAAGGCTTTGAATATATAACCTCAACCAAACCTGCGTTTATGAATAAAACAGGCTTAACAGCTGCTCAGCGCGGCACAGCAATGCATAGCTTTATGCAACATTGCATTTATGAGAATGCGAAATCAGATTTGAATTCTGAAATCGACAGGCTTGTTTTACTCAGTTTTATCACGAAAGAGGAAGCTGATGCTCTTGACAGAAAAAAATTGTCAGCATTTTTTAACAGCGATTTTGCGGACAGAATGTTTCATGCTGATAAAATTTACAGAGAAATAAAGGTATCTTCATTTGTAAAATCGAATGAAATCTACGATACTGATTTTGATGATAAAATTCTTGTTCAGGGTATTGCTGACTGCGTATTTGAGGAAAACGGAGAGCTCATTCTGCTTGATTACAAGACTGACAGGGTAAGCACAGCAGATGAACTTCTCAACAGATATAAAAAGCAAATTCAGTTTTATAAATCAGCTGTTTCCAAAACACTGAAAAAGCCTGTTAAACGGGCTGCACTCTATTCATTCTGCTTAGAAAAAATATGTTATTATAGCTCAAACACCGAAAAACAATGATTTTCATATATCTTATTGAAATAATTTAAAAAAATGCTTGCATTTTACAATATCTTGTGATAATATATCTAAGCAAATTAGATTACTTGCAAAGAGGTGAAAGTAAATGAAAGACGGAATTCATCCAAACTATGATACATGCACTGTTAAGTGTGCTTGTGGTGAAACATTCGAAACAAAAAGCACTAAAAGTGAATTAAAGGTTGATATCTGCTCAAAATGTCATCCATTCTTCACTGGTAAGCAGAAGCTTGTTGATACAGGCGGACGTGTTGACAGATTCAATAAGAGATATGCAAAAAAAGGCTAATCTTGTTAATTAGGGATTTTATGGGCAGCGATTTTTATCGTTGCCCTTTCTCTATTATAGGTGATTATATGAAAGAATATAAAACTGTAGAATTTGAAAACCACGATGAATTCATTGAAAAAAAGTCACGATTTATAGGTTATGTAAAGCCTGTTAGCACACAAGACGAGGCTGTGTCATTCATTAATTCAATAAAATCAAAGCACTGGGATGCTACCCACAATGTATCAGCTTATGTTTTGAGAGAAAATAATATTCAGCGTTCCTCGGATGATGGTGAACCAAGCGGTACTGCCGGTATCCCTGTTCTTGATGTTTTGCTTAAAGAAAATCTCGTTGATGTGTGTGTGGTTGTTACAAGATATTTTGGCGGTACACTGCTTGGTGCAGGCGGTCTTATCAGAGCATATTCTCACGGTTCAAAAATGGCTGTTGAATCCGGTAATATCATTACAATGGCACCTTGTAAAATTTTATCCACATCAGTTGATTACAGCTTTTATGACAGGCTAAATATTCTTCTAAATGATATTGGAGCCAATATCGAAAGCAGTGATTTTGCTGATGTAGTAACCATTACATTCAGTTTAAAGGCTGATCTGATAAACAATCTGTCAGATAAGCTTACAGAACAGAGCAATGGTAAATACACGATAATAGAACTCGGCGAAAAATTTGCCAAAATATAATTGAATAAAAATGTTAAAACCTGCCAATCATTAGTGTACTACTAAATGAAAGGCAGGTTATTTTTTATGAAAACCTATAAAATATTTTTACCATTATTTATGATACTTACTCTTACTCTAAGTCTTATTCAGCCCATTATTGCTACTTCTGAGGATATAAGCAATAAGGTGTTGAGACTGCATATACTTGCAAATTCGGATAGTACAGAGGACCAAAACATAAAGCTTGCACTAAAAAACTATTTTCTTGAAAATACAACAGATTTATTTATCGGCAAAACTGTTGAAGAAAATATAGCTATTGCAAAAGAAAATACGGATTATATAGAAAATCTCTGCAACCAATATTTATCGGATAACGGATATGATTATAAAGCTGATGTCACAGTTGATAAGGAATATTTCGACACAAGAGTATATGATGATTTCACACTCCCCGCAGGTATCTATAATTCGATTAAAATTGAGATAGGAGAGGGGAATGGTCATAATTGGTGGTGCATCGTATTCCCGTCAGTCTGCCTGTCAGCCTGCTCAACCTCAATGAGTGATTACCTGACTGATGAAGAAATGGAATTAATAAATGATGGATATACACCAAAGTTCAAAATTGTAGAGATTTATGAAAAGATAAAAAGCAGACTTAACCAATAAGTCTGCTTTTTATTTAGTTAACAAAAGCAATAACCAAACGTTCTTCCAAATCAAATCTGTTTAAAATATAATGCCTGATACCATAATTTTTTAAATTCCATTGTTCAAATTTTTCTATTGCATTTTCCGAACAATCTGTTATTGCTGCACTGCCATATAACGCATTCAAAATTTCAGATATCTCCTGATACGATTTCTCTACATTATAATCAGCATCGCAGTAATATTCTTTTGTTCTGAATATATCAATAAATTCGAGCTTATCATTTTTATAGTGAAGTCCCACCATTAAATCCAAATCCGGTTTAAAGACATTTGCTGGGAACACGATATAGCCGTCACATACGGTTTTATATTTTATTCCCGCCTTTTTTAATTGTTTAACGCAATTGTTAATATCCGTAGTTATGTAAATATCAGGGTTGATAATATGAAAATACTTTTTCCTAAATAAGGGTCGCATTTTAGTCACCTCAAAATATTTTTAGTTTGCAGAATATTACTAAAAAAATAAAGAACGCTTTAAAACGTTCTTTATTTTGGTGCCGGCGGCGGGGGTCGAACCCGCAC